>JAFZED010000038.1 GCA_017560825.1 Bacteroidales bacterium
CTCAAGTGTGGTATCTGCGGTGAGCACGGTGGTGATCCTGCATCAGTTGAGTTCTGCTACAAGATCGGTCTCAACTATGTATCTTGCTCTCCATTCCGCGTTCCAATCGCACGCCTCGCTGCTGCTCAGGCTGCAATCAAGAATGCATAATCAGACGCAGTTCTATAAATAATGTGGTCTCGCTCAATCGAGCGGGACCACTATTTTTTTAAGGGCTTTATCTGCAAGATCGGTCTTGCTTGCAATATGTTCTCTGACTGATTTTACAAACGGGTCATCGTCAAATCCCGAAAGTCCGGCCAAAGTAAATTCCTTTCTTGCATCTTCATAGATCAGGTTGTCCAGGTCTATGACAGATGAACGCCATCTTATGATCAGCTCTGAGAGTTTCTCCACTGTCACTGATTCAAGAGAGAGCCCATAGTACTCCTGGATCATATAGCAGGCCCACTTCCATTCATAGTTATAATAATTCGAATGAAGATCCGCGAAGAGTCTGCCGAGCATCTTCACATCCGTGATCCTGCCATTCTCTATTGCATCCAGAACATCATCAACTGCCTTCTCCGGTGCAATCATACCGGCAAGATCCGTCCACTTACCATCGCCATACTCCTTGTCGGGAGTCAAGGCGTGGCGCAGCTGTCGGACAGAAAAGAAATCAGAGTTCATTAACCTGGTTATCAAGGAATTGCCCAAGAATTTGTCTATAGCATAGCCATAGTACTGAAGTCCTTTTTCAAGCGAGCTTCTCTTGATTCTTCCTCCTTGATAATCATAGGTTTCAGCCATATCCCCAAAGTCCTGCTTGAGTTTCTCAAGTATAGCGACCCCGTTAAGCATCTTCTGAATTGTATATGGACTCAAAAGATTGCAGTTGACACAGTCCAGCCGCTCAGGATCTTTGCGGGCGTCTCTCATCGGCCACTTCTTTGCGTCCCTTATAGTTCCGACACTCTTGAGATTTGCTCCCGGCATTATGTAAGTGGTGCTCTGCTGCTCGATAAGATAGGAGAACGGCAGATCAGACGTATCCTGATGACTCACGTGACGTCCCATAACCAACGAAAAGGCTCCGACTCTGGCAGGCCATAATATATATGAATCAGAGGCCGTCTTCGCTCCCCTCTCAAGAATGCCGTGATGAATAGGACCAAGCTTGTACATATGGTTACTCTGGTTCGAACCCGAACCGGCATTCATAAACGAGAACATTCCGGCTATCAGAAGGGTGGACTTATGATGGGTCACCGTGTACGGACCGGCGAATATTGAACAGGCTTCACCATTCTCACCCCTGCAGTTGCTGAAGAACAGAGAATCTGTCGCAGAATAGTTGCGCCCCAGATGGCAGGCCTGACCTATGAAGCAGCGCGAGAATGTAACGCCATCCTCAACCGATGAACCGCTGGATATGATGAAGTCATCTCCTACCACACCCACACCTATGTGTACAGGAGCCTTTCGATTGCTGTTTATGCTTCCGTTCTTCAGACGGGAAGCGCCCTCGATCTGGCAGCAGTCCCCTATCCTGACATTCTTTATATATCCGGAATCTGCGATGACCACGTCTTCGCCGATATGACCGACAGAGGAAGTCACTGAAGCGACATACGACTTCACCATTGATTTCAGGCGGGCAATCATTTCCGGTCTATGGCGATACATAGCCATAATATAGGCTGCCTGCGCAGATAGCGAATCATATATGATGACCTCGCGTCCTCCGGTTTCATTCAAGATCGAGACCTCGACTCCATTCCCGAAAGTGCTCTGGCCGTCTGTGAGGATTATATCGACATTCTCAATGAATGTCCCCCTACCTATATTATAATTAGCTATATAGTTCTTGACATTCTCGATGCAGCAGTCATCGCCGACCGTCACATTGTGAAGGGTCGCATAGTAGATGCCGGAATGTTTCCTCATTCCGCCGGGGAGTTCAAAGACTTTTCTGAAGGAGCCGAGCCTTATGTTGCCGGAGAATCTGACATAACGGATGTTATCAGCCGTAAAATCCGGATCGACCTCTATCTGGTCCCAATCCGTTGCAGAGCACATCCGGGACTCCAGGAAAGAGATTTCTGAAGATGTAAGTTTTCTATAAGCTGTCGTCATTTTCATTATATAAAATCGTGTCAACCATCTTCGACACCTCATCGTAGCCATAGCCTCTTGAGAGGGCGAAGCGCTTGAGTTTCAAGCCTTTCTGCGGGTCATTCTTCAAAGAACGCGCCTTGGTTTCCAACAATTTATATAATTTTGAAGATGCTCGGTCATCATCGATGTCGGCAAGGGCCGAAGATATGTCCTCCTGAGATATCCCTTTGGCCTGAAGCATATACCTTATCTTGACGGCACCCCATCCGGCGATGGAAGACTTATCACGGGCATATGCGGACGCATATCGACTGTCGTCGATATATTTTTCCGATATGAGCTGGTCCATCAGGCGCTGCGCCTGATCGCGGTCACCTTCCAACGCTGTCAGGAGTTTCTTCATTATATCACCGCGACAGTACTCGCGACGCGAGCACAGCACCCTCATCCGGTCAAGGACCTTGGCAGGATCTTTCTTTCCGTCTGTTGCCATATCCTTAGAAATTATATCCTGCGCTGATGTATAGACCCAACTTGTTGGTCAGGTTCGACCAATGGATGTTGGCACTTAGCGGACCGAAGATTGTGTCGTACGAATAGCTCATACACGCACCGAAATAGCCCTTGCCCTTGAAATAGTCCTGCAACCTGTCGCTGTCATTGACATAGTTAAGCGACACTGAAACAAAGTGGTTATTCATTACCTCCTGACGAAGCTCCGCGCCATACAATGTCAGGATGTTCTTCATTGCCACCAGATTAGTTATGCCGACGAACGGGATCTGCTGCTCCACATAACGTCCTGGCACAAAGCCTCCTATCGCGTTGAAGTAAGCTACAGGGATTTCTTTTCCGAACAGCATTCTCGTGCTGAAATAAGGTGTCAGACAGACATCATCCTTAAATGAGATCACACCGCGCACATCGGCTTCCAAAGAGTGGAAATTATTGAATCTGTGCGGGAATCCTCCAAGAGTCCAGGCATAGGAGAGGCCGGCCATTATACCTTTTGAAGGGAAGTAGCCATCATCGAATGTGTCCGTCCTGGCATCAAGGAACATAGACACAAAGTCATTGGTCAGCTGGTCGAAATCGTAGTCACCGATGATCTGTGAAGACTTTATGTTACGGATGTCAAAAATCTCGTTCCTGAGTCCTCCCTTTATGTCGAACTGCCTCCATTTCATATTGGACAGGTACACATCCTGAGTTGCACAGAAATAGTTGAGACTCAGATTGTTGTTTCCGAATCCAAGACGGTCCATATTGGCCCATCTGAAAGTGGCTGATGCGTTGACTGTCGGGATCTTCGGAACATCATAAGACCAGTGCACCTGCATAAACGGATTTGAGCTTATCCTTCCTGTGAAGTCAACGGTGTGACCGTAGAATTGGTGGGCATTGAGGCCGACATTGACTAAAACAGACACCAGCTCCTCCGTGTCCGCACGCACTCCAAGACCGAACTGGTGGATAGGGCCTTTCTTGCAGTTGAAGACAAGTCTGTATGGCTCTTCCTGTCCCTGGAATTCGTATGTGACATAGTCATATGCCTGGGTGCCGTAAATCTGTGCTACAATGTCATCAAGGTCAGACTTCGTGATCCTGCCCTTGAGATTTACGTGGAGTCGGTCCATCAGGAGTTCCTTCTCCTTTGGGAGTACTCCTGTGACATCTATCTCCGAAATAAGTATCGAGTCCTCCTGGAAGTTCAGAGCAGGCTTCTTCTGCGCGACCTTGTACTTCCCGCTGGTGCGTGCCGCCACCTTGCGCAGGAGTGAATCCTGCGCCATAGCCGCCTCCGCACCTCGGATAAGGATGGTGTCTATGCTCTCCTTGGTGAAACTCAACATATTGAAGCCCTTGAGGTCAGGCTTGATCTTCACATCTGGAACATTGACATTCTTTTCAAAGGCATCCATTCCGAGCATATCTATGCCCTGGCCTACTATGTCACCGATGTTGTTGACTTCCATATATGTCTTTCTTGCCTGCGAAAGATCCACTCCGATGATGATGTCGGCCCCGAGATCTCGGGCAAGTGATGTAGGATAGTTGTCTCTCAGACCTCCGTCAACCAGCACCATACCGTCCACCCTGACAGGGGCGAATATGCCCGGGATCGACATAGTCGAGCGCATAGCGTCGTTAATGCTGCCCTCATACCATATCTTGGCCTTTCCGGAAACCATATCGGCTGCCACGCAGACAAAAGGCTTCGGAAGGTCGATGAATTTCATCTTATCCTGATAACCGATGGTCAATGAGCTGATGAGATTACTTACATTCTGACCGTATATGTAGCCGGACGGAAGGCTTCCCAGAAGGTTCTGCCTGAGAAAGTCCGCACCATTCTCACTGTCTGCGCCGATGTCGAGGATATCGTGCCTGTGCACGGGATCGAAGCGGTTGTCATCGGCGAGCTTCATCTTGTAATAGTCCTTTTCGTAGTAGAAAGGAACGGATATGAGGTATTTCTCCTTATATTTCATATCCGCATATGAGGCATATTCACGAGGGAGTTCATCACTGAAGGCCCAGCCCCAATCGATGTTCCTTATCAGGGAATCCATCTGGTCAGGAGTGTAGCCCAAGGCGTACAGACCGCCTACCAGGCCGCCCATACTTGTACCCAGAACCATATCTACAGGAATGCCGTAAGACTCCAGGACACGGATCACGCCTATATGCGCAGCTCCTTTGGCACCTCCTCCACTGAGTACAAGCGCCACTGTCGGTCTGTGCTTACGGATGCCTGCCATCTTCTTTTTGATCTGAACCGCGGAGAGCGAATCCGCAGCAGGATCGATTCCCTGGGCAGATACAGGCACAGCCGCTGCTGAGAGCAGGCATATACACACAAACAAAATAAATCTTCTCATTCTTTATTCTATCTTTCCTCCTTATGCTGACCTGCAAGCATTCCGCAGGCTGCGAGGATGTCTTCACCGCGGGAAGCTCGTATGGTGGTCATCAGGCCGGAGTTGTTCAACCTTGTCTTGAAGTTTTCCATAATAGCGTCAGGTGAAGTCTCGTATGGGAAATCCGGAATCTTGTGGAACCTGATAAGGTTCATTCTGCACTCCAGTCCCTTCATCATCCTTATCAAGGCATCGGCGTGGGCCTTTGTGTCATTGAAGCCCGCGAACATCGTGTACTCGAAGCTCACACGGCGTTGGCCTGTAAAGTCGTACTGCTTTATCAGGTCGATGACCTCCTGTATCGGCCAGGCGCCCTGGACAGGCATCATACTCAGTCTCTCCGGTCCGAAAGGATTGTGGAGACTCACCGCCAGATGGCACTTGCACTCATCCAGGAATCGTTTCAGGTTAGGAATCACTCCGATTGTAGAGAGCGTGATCCTCTTCGGGCTCCAGCCGAATCCCCAGTCCGCAGTGAGGATCTCGATTGCCCGCATCACGTTTTCGTAGTTGTCAAGCGGTTCTCCCATACCCATAAAGACGGCATTGGTAAGTCTGTCAGACTCATCGACCGCGATGAACTGGGATATGATGTCAGCGGCAGACATATGGCCGTGGAAGCCCTGCCTTCCTGTCATACAGAAGCGGCAGCCCATCCTGCAGCCGGACTGTGACGAAACGCACAAGGTCGCACGGTCGTCGTCCGGAATCATCACTGCCTCCACTGCTCCTGCTTCCAGCTCTTCCTGAGGTACTCTCAGATTCAGTCCTCTCTTATGAGGGCACAACACCGGGAAAAGATACTTCTTGGTTCCGTCAGAGGAGATCTGAAGGCCTGCATATCCGGTCACTCCGACCTCGTACTTCTCTGACAATCTGGCCCTTGCGACTTTAGACAGATTGGTCATCTCATCTATTGTGCGTACTTTCTTGACATACAGCCACTGGGCAATCTGCTTGGCTGTAAAACCAGGCAGTCCCTCTTCAGACACGAGCTGCTTGAGCTCTTCAAGATTCTTTCCCAAAAGTTTTATCTTCATATCCCTTTTCCCTCTTAATTTATATACAAAAATAGTGTTTTTTGGGGGTGTTTGTCCGCTGCTGGTCAGAAAATATTTAATTGTGCCGCGACTTGGCACAAAGTAATAATAATTTTGCCACCATAAAAGATTTTCATTACATTTGTTGGACGTGCGGAAAAGTTCCGCCGACACTTAAAAACATTATAAAATTTACATTTATGGCTAAAGAAGTAAAGGAAAGTACCGGTATCAATGACGCTAAACTTAAGGCGTTGCAGGCGACGATTGACAAGATTGAGAAAGATTACGGAAAGGGTACGATTATGAAGTTGGGAGATCAGCCAAAATGGGAGGTTTCGGTCATTCCGAGCGGTTCCATTGCGCTCGACGCCGCACTCGGCATCGGAGGCTACCCACGCGGAAGAGTAATCGAGATTTACGGACCGGAATCCAGCGGTAAGACAACTCTTGCCATCCACGCCATCGCCCAGGCACAGAAGCAGGGCGGCATTGCTGCCATCATCGATGCCGAGCACGCATTTGACAGGACTTATGCAAAGAACCTCGGAGTAGACCTCGAGACACTCTTGATCTCGCAGCCGGACAACGGTGAGCAGGCTCTGGAGATTGCAGACAACCTCATCCGCTCAGGCGCCATCGACATCATCGTGATCGACTCAGTTGCAGCACTCACACCGAAGGCTGAGATCGAAGGTGAGATGGGAGACTCCAAGATGGGACTTCAGGCCCGCCTTATGAGCCAGGCCCTCAGAAAGCTCACAGCAAACATCAGCAAGACCAACACCTGCTGCATCTTCATCAACCAGCTGCGTGACAAGATCGGCGTGATGTTCGGCAACCCTGAGACCACAACCGGTGGTAACGCATTGAAGTTCTATGCTTCAGTACGTGTGGATGTCCGCAGGACAACTCAGATCAAAGACGGTGACGAGGCTCTCGGAAACCGCACAAAGGTAAAGATCGTGAAGAACAAGATGGCACCGCCGTTCAAGAAGGCAGAGTTTGACATCGTGTACGGCGAGGGTATCTCAAAGATCGGAGAGATCATCGACCTCGGTGTCGAGTACGACATCATCAAGAAGAGCGGCTCGTGGTTCAGCTACGGCGAAAGCAAGCTTGCGCAGGGTCGCGAGGCTGTGAAGCAGCTCCTTACTGACAATGTGGAGCTTTGCGAGGAGATCGAAGGAAAGATCCGCGAGGCACTTGCAAATTCGCAGGAATAAAGCCCACTCATTATGAAAAAACTCTTCAACAACATAGCGATTTCATTGGCAGCAGGCCTTCTTGCCCTGCTGTCAATGACTTCCTGCGGCAACATAGACAGCGATTTTGATGAAAAAAGCTGTGAGGCGTTCCTGACCTGCTACTATGCAGGAGGCTTCGAAGCAGAAATGTCTGAAGAAACCTACCACATCAAGGGTTACCTCTCCAACAAGGAAATCGAAGACATCTTTTATGATCTCATCGAAGAAGTAACGCCAGGATTTTATGCTGCACTTTTAGAGATTGACTTTTACGACTGGATGGACGACTACTCTCACACCGATGTCTATGACTTCTGGTGGGAGCCGACAAACGACCTGACAGGCGAAGGCTACTATGCCTGGGATGAAAGAGACGACTAGTCCCGCCAGGACAGTGATCATTCTGCCGGCAAGGCGATGACACATCTTTCCAGTCTTGAAGAAGACTCAAACGAGAGGACTCCCGCTTCGGTGAGTCCTTTTATTGTGCACATCGCCTTGGGATTGTTTTCTCTGAAAAGGACAATGGCCTTAGCTGTCTCCATATTGCTTATGTACGGGTGCTTGATCAGTTCATCAGCCGGGAGCGTCCATAGCGGGTAGGGCTTGACATTCTCCGGTCTGACAACCACCAGATCAGCCAAGGCCTCATATTTTTCCTGATCGAAGCGATAAATGTCCATAAGCTGCTCCTTGCAGGAGTAGCCTCCAAGAGCAGTTCTATGCTCAATGATCTTTGACGCGAACCATCCCCCTATGCCTGGCAAGGCATCAAGGGCTGCCGAATCGGCGACATTCAGGTCGACCAAAGGTATGTCTATATATGGTTCAAGACGCTTGAAAATACTGTCAGAGACCACAAAGGACTCAGCAAAGTCAGACTTCCGGTGAAAGGTTCCTCCCTTAGTCCGGTAGTTGACAATGCTCTGAGCCTGCTTCTGGCTGAAACCCAGACGACAGAGGTCATCTACAGAAACTGTGTTTGGATTGAAAGTGAAGTTCTCGACTTTCTTTCGTGGTGCATTTGCCCTGACATTTTCTGCCCGAGGACTATGAGGAGAGTTGCTGCGGACTGCTTCTGATGTCTGTGGATACACATAGACCGTGTCCGGCTGGTCTCTGTCCGCCACAATCTTAGTAATGGCGGCGTTGTGTATGAAAAGGGCTGTCTGGTACCCCACAATGAGGAAGACTATGGCTATGACCCCCATAATGAAAGACTCCGACAGCCCCGATTTCTGTTTGCTTTTCTTATCCATCCTTGCGAAATCTTTTAGGCAAAAGTGAATAATGAAAAAGAGCAAAACAACGGCTGAAGCGAAGTTTTGCTCTTTTTTTAACGAAATATTTCTCTTTTTTTAAAGTATGTCACTTTTCTTTAACTTTTTCTCCTTCTTTTTCTCTGGAGCACCTGCTACAATAATGACAATTTCACCCTTCGGCTCGTGTTCCTTGTACCAGGCAGCCACCTCTACAAGGCTTCCACGACGATGTTCCTCGAACTTTTTCGAGATCTCTCTCGCCACAGAGCATTCTCTTTCCGGACCAAAGAACTCGGCCAGCTGCTCAAGCGTCTTGACAAGTCTGTAAGGAGATTCGTAGAAGATCATCGTGCGGGTCTCTTCTGCCAGCTCAGTCATTCTTGTCTGCCTGCCCTTCTTCTGCGGAAGAAATCCTTCAAAGCAGAATCTGTCACAAGGGTAGCCCGATGAGACCAGAGCCGGTACAAATGCAGTTGCTCCCGGCAGTGTCTGCACTTCGATTCCTTCCTGTACACAAGTACGGACAAGAAGGAAACCCGGATCCGAGATGCCCGGCGTGCCTGCGTCACTTATGAGAGCTACGTTCAGACCGGCAAGGATCCTCTCCTTTATCATTGAAGCGGTCTTGTGTTCATTGAACTTATGATGTGACTCGAGACGTCCTTTGATTTCGTAATGCTTGAGAAGGACAGAACTTGTCCTGGTGTCCTCTGCGAGGATGAGGTCAGCTTCCTTCAGGACTCTGATAGCCCTGAAAGTCATATCTTCAAGATTGCCGACAGGGGTCGGCACTATATACAGAATACCTGCCATCCGGATTATCTCACTTTACGGCGTACCGCCATCATAAAGCGGTAGACGACTTCTGAATTAAGGTCCCACTCAGGGAAATCAGCGCACAAGTACTCCACTACCTGATCGAGGCTTTCCATCTGATTGATCTTGGTAAGCGATTCCTGGAAGGCCATAGGATCCTCCTTGAAGAGGTAATTTATGAATATGATTCTGTCGTTAAGTGAAATCGCACTTCTGATGTCTCTTACCTGTGAGCCAGGCATATCCTTTCTCCAGGCCTGCTGCGCGGCCATCGCGTCATTGACAGTCGGCTTGGCAACACTCTCTGCCTTCTCAGCCACTGTGACAGGTGCCGGTTCGGCGACAGGAGCCTCTTCTGCAATAAGTACCGGTTCTTCAACAGGCGCTGGTTCTTCATCAAAGAACGGCAGGTCATCCACCGGTGCTTCTTCTACAGGCAGATCCTCTTCAGGAAGATCGTCAACTTCCACTTCGGCCTCTACAACCTCCTCAACAGGCTCTTCAACCGATTCCTCGACTGGTTCTTCAACAGGTTCCTCAACAGGCTCCTCAGCCGGTTCCTCTGCAGCTTCAACCTCCTCAGCAAGAGGGATTTCCTGCTCCTGAACCATCTCTTCCACGACCTGCTCCGCAACAAGCGGCTCATCAATTTCGAGGTCAATAGATTCCGCCTCAAACTCTTCAGGATCCACCACCTGCTGCAACTCGGCCATCTTGGCGTCCAGCCTTTCAAGCTGCACCCTGATCGAAGCCATCATAGACTTGATTTCAGATAAAATCTGCTGCTCCTTATTTTCCATAAAGCAATATTTGACTATATTTGCGTTCCCCTTTCGAAGGGCTGTGATTATTTACGAAGAAGATAACATACAAAGTAAGGAAATGTTTTTAGAAAACGCAAAAAAAGCAGGTTCTATTGAGGTAATCTGCGGTTCGATGTTCTCAGGAAAGACAGAGGAACTCATCAGAAGGATGAAAAGGGCACAGTTCGCAAAGCTCAACATAAAGATATTCAAGCCTTGTATCGACGTACGCTACTCTGAAGAGGATGTAGTTTCACACGATGCCCACAGCATTCCTTCCACACCCATTGACGCACCTGCAAAGATGCTTGAGATGATAGGTCAGGTAGATGTGATCGGTATCGACGAAGCACAGTTCTTTGACGGATCTATTGTCGAAGTGGTCCAGACACTTGCCAACAACGGTATCAGAGTGATAATCGCAGGTCTTGACACAGACTTCCTCGGCAAGCCGTTCGGCCCTATGCCAGCACTTATGGCAGTGGCAGAAGACATCCAGAAGGTTCACGCCATCTGTGTAAAGTGCGGAAGCCCGGCCAACCACTCGCACAGACTTTCAAAGAGCAGCGAGCTTGTAGTTCTCGGAGAAACAGACATATACGAACCTCTCTGCAGGCACTGCTACAACTCAGCAATAAAAGAAGAAAAGGAAGCGTAACAGCTTCCTTTTCTTCTTTTATTTCAACGACTTAAGCACTTTGGCCAACTGATCCGGACAGGACGTTCCCCTCTTTCCGCAGGTAATACCTTCGAGGCGCCTTATCGCCTCCTCTACAGTCATATCCTTGACCAAGGCTCCTATTCCTTTAGCATTTCCTTCGCAGCCTCGTGTATATACCACCTTCTGGATCACTCCGCCTACAATCTCGATTTCGATCTTGTTCGAGCAGACCTTCGCGCTCGGCACTGCTGTAACATATCTGACACCTTCCACCAGCTCATCCTTTACGATGCTGAAGTCATTCCCATCAGAAGCGACCGCTGTCTGCTCCTGAGCCATTGCTGTAATACTCATAAGTATAAAAGCAGTTAAGATAAGTAATCGTTTCATATGATTTTGGATATAAAAATCGAAGCGGAGACTAGAACAATGTAGGATGATTGTCATCCAGTTCCTTGAGTATCTTTTCCATAATCGCCTCTCTGAACAGCACAGCCTTCGTACCCACACGGAACTTGTCGCAGTACTGCTCAATGGCAGCCATCTCACTGTCATTCAAATAGATGACCTGTCTGTGCCTGCGTACCAGTGACTCCTTCTGTTTCTTGAGGTACTCCGGATCCACACCCTTCACGGTATTTTTCTTCTTCTTTGCCAAACCTTTACATATTGATTGATTTGCAAAAATAGTAAAAAAAATCCTCCAACATATGCAGTATTTTCTTATATTTGCGTATTATGTCAATTTCGATTCAAATATTCGTCCGACTTTAGGAGGGGCTCTCAGAAGCGTTTCCCTCCCAATTGCAATTGACAATCTCGGTTTGTCTTGCCGTTAGGATCACTATCGACTCCCAATTTTCGGGACATTCCACGAATCAAAAATATTAACCATATTTTAGACATCTATGCAGATTGATGTATTGGTGGCTGATGCAAGCCACGTGACATATGCCGATGAGATTTGCGAGGAAATCCTCGTTTCCGCACGCGAAAGAGGAACCGGTATCGCAAGAAGAACACCGGAATATATTATTGACAAGATGCTGGCAGGCAAGGCAGTGATTGCTGTAGCCGAAGACGGCAGATTTGCAGGTTTCTCATATATAGAGACCTGGGGAGGCAAACAGTATGTAGCCAACTCCGGCCTCATCGTCGCCCACGGATTCCGAGGACTCGGCCTGGCGATGAGGATCAAGAGCCGCATCTTCAAGCTTTCGCGAGAGCTCTACCCTCAGGCCAAGATATTCAGCATAACCACAGGAGCCGCCGTAATGAAGATGAATTACGAGCTTGGTTTCAGACCTGTGACATTTGCGGCCCTTACCGACGATCCCGAGTTCTGGAA
The DNA here is from genome assembly GCA_017560825.1 of Bacteroidales bacterium. Taxonomy (GTDB): domain Bacteria; phylum Bacteroidota; class Bacteroidia; order Bacteroidales; family UBA932; genus Cryptobacteroides. Next base: position 12,199 of record JAFZED010000038.1, read on the forward strand.
AGGCTGCCAGGGCTGCCGCAACTACTCCATCCTCGAGGCAAACGAGCACAGGATGTGCCTGTGCACAGGCCTTCTCTACGATCCTTCCGAACACATCGACGTTATGGATCCGGCACATCCGGAACGCCTCGGTCTGAAGGACGGCGAACAGAAGACCCAAAATCTCTAACCAGACAAGAAAATAAATATAAAGGTATATACATATGAACAACAAGGTTGTACTCGCCTTCAGCGGCGGACTTGACACATCATTCTGTGTCCCTTATCTGAAGAATGAAAAAGGACTTGAGGTCCACACCATAATGGTCAATACAGGCGGTTTCTCTGAGCAGGAGGCAAAGGCCATCGAGGAGCGTGCCCTCACTCTTGGAGCAGCATCACACAAGACAGTGGATGCAGTTGACACTTACTACAACAAAGGCATCAAATACCTGATCTATGGAAACATCCTCAAGAACGGCACCTACCCACTCTCAGTAAGTTCCGAGAGAGTGTTCCAGGCTCTTGAGGTTCTCAAGCACGTGCAGGAAATCGGAGCTGACTATGTTGCCCACGGCAGCACAGGCGCCGGCAACGACCAGGTACGCTTCGACATCGTGTTCGAGATCCTTGCACCTCAGGTACAGATCATCGCCCCTGTAAGAGAGCACAGCTTTACCCGTCAGTACGAGATCGAATATCTCCAGAAAAACGGCTTTGAGGCATCTTGGGAGAAAGCAAAGTACTCTATCAACCAGGGACTCTGGGGAACAAGTATCGGAGGAGTGGAGACACTCTCATCTGACGGCTACCTTCCTGAAGAGGCATACCCTGTACAGGTGACAAAGACAACTCCTGAGCACATCAAGATCGGTTTCCACAAGGGAGAGCCTGTTTCATTCAATGGAGTGGAAATGAGTCCAGTGGAAGTCATCAAGGCAATCCGCGAGGTAGCGGCGCCGTTCGGAATCGGACGCGACATCCACATCGGCGACACCATCATCGGCATCAAGGGCCGCGTAGGCTTCGAGGCCGCCGCACCGCTCATCATCATCAAGGCACACCACCTCCTCGAGAAGCACACCCTCACAAAGGGTCAGCTCTATTGGAAGGAGCAGATTGCAGGCTGGTACGGTCAGCAGATGCACGAGGCAATGTACCTTGACCCTGTGATGAGAGATATGGAGGCGATGATGGACAGCATCGAGCAGAATGTGACAGGAGAGGTAGAGGTTGCGCTTATGCCATACCACTTCTCGGTACTCGGCTGCAAGAGTGAACACGACCTTATGAGCAGCAAGTTCGGAGCATATGGCGAGATCAACAAGTCATACACCGGTCAGGATGTGATCGGCTTTACAAAGGTGATAGCCAACCCTCTCAAGATCTATTATTCTGTAAATGAAAAATAATCTCTTCGTCATTCAGACTGGACGAAGCGAATGGAGAAATCTTTATGAACAATAAAATCAAAGTAGCGATTGCGGGCGGAACCGGATACACAGGAGGCGAACTCTTCAGAATCCTGCTCAACCACCCGAATGTAGAGATCGTTGCAGCGACAACGACATCATCAGCAGGCGTTCCTGTGGCACAGGTGCACAGGGACCTGATCGGTGAGACCGACCTCTGCTTCGGCACTGAGCACAACGACCCTGACGTGATCTTCCTGTGCCTGGGACACGGCATTTCAAGACAGTTTGTGGACAGCAATGACATCAAGCCGTCGTGCCGTATCATCGACCTGGGCAACGATTTCAGACTTGACGGAGAGTATGCAGGAAGGAATTTCGTCTACGGTCTGTGCGAAAGTGCAAAGGAGGAAATCCGCAAGGCTCACAACGTAGCCAATCCAGGCTGCTTCGCGACAGCCATCCAGCTTGCCACATTGCCTTTGGCAGCAGCCGGACTGATAAATGACGAGATCCACGTGACTGCAATCACAGGTTCTACCGGCGCCGGAAAGAAGCCTGGTGAGACCACGCACTTCAGCTACCGCAACGACAACATATCCATATACAAGCTCTTCAGCCACCAGCACCTTGCGGAGATAAAGAAAAACATCGTTAAGGTCGGCTCGCTGGAGGCCGAACCGAAGGTGAACTTCGTGCCTCTTCGCGGCGATTTCGCAAGAGGAATATTCGCAAGCGTATATACAAGGGCTGCAGAAGGTCTGACACTCGAAGATTATCAGAAGATATATGAGGACTACTATGCGTCGTCACCGTTTGTCTTCCTGAGCAAGGAGGGCATCTCGATGAAGGAAGTGGTCAACACCAACAAGGCGCTGCTGCACGTGGAGCTTCACGACGGTTACATCCACATTGCCTCGGCAATCGACAACCTCATCAAGGGCGCCTCAGGTCAGGCAGTACAGAATATGAACCTTATGTTCGGCCTTCCGGAGGACACTGGCCTCCGCCTGAAGCCGTCAGCATTCTAAATCAAGGAATATGAATTTATTTGACGTTTACCCTCTTTGGGATATAGAGCCCGTAAAGGGCTCGGACACAACCCTTTGGGATAAGGACGGGAATATATATACAGACCTTTACGGCGGTCACGCCGTCATATCCGTGGGCCATTGTCATCCTCATTATGTGAAGAAGGTGCAGGATCAGGCTGCGACGCTCGGTTTCTATTCGAACGCAGTCCAGAACTCTCTTCAGAAGGAGCTCGCCTCAAAGCTCGGCAAGCTCTGCGGCTATGATGACTATGCGCTTTTCCTCTGCAACAGCGGAGCCGAGGCAAATGAAAACGCCCTCAAGGTGGCGTCTTTCCACACCGGAAAGCCTAAAGTCCTTGCGTTCAACAAGGCATTTCACGGAAGAACATCAGGCGCAGTGGCCGCAACCGACAACCCTAAGATCCAGGCTCCGTTCAACAAGACTGAGAATATCGTTTTCGCTCCTCTCAATGACCTGGCGGCTGTAGAGGCTGAACTCTCAAAGGGAGATTTCGCAGCAGTGATCATCGAAGGCATCCAGGGTGTGGCAGGAATATATGAACCTACAAAAGAGTTTATGCAGGGTCTAAGAGAGCTTTGCGACAGACTTTCTGTAGTACTTATCCTGGATGAGATACAGTCAGGCTATGGCCGCACAGGAAAGTTCTTTGCGCATCAGCACTACGGCATCAAGGCGGACATCATAACTACCGCCAAGGGAATGGGCAACGGATTCCCTATCGGAGGCGTGCTCATCAGCCCTTCCATCAAGCCTTCCTACGGAATGCTCGGCACCACATTCGGCGGAAACCACCTCGCCTGTGCAGCAGCGACTGCAGTCCTGGAGATAATCGAGGAAGAGAACCTTGTCGAGAATGCTGCCAGGATAGGCGAATATTTTCGACAGGAACTTTCATCGGACAAGGCTGTAAAGGAGTACCGTGGAAAAGGACTTATGATCGGTCTTGAGCTCAACGAGGAATATATAGGACTCCGCGACAGGCTTCTGTTCGAGAAGCATTTCTTCACTGGAGCCGCAGGAGCAGGAGTCATCCGCCTCCTCCCTTCACTGACAGTGTCCCAGGAGACTGCAGAATCATTTGTTAAAGCTTGGAAAGAACTTACACGATGAGACATTTCACATCAATAACACAGCTGGGAGACCTCAAGGACGCGCTCCAGGCTGCAAAATACGTAAAGGAAAATCCTTTTGCAGATCAGGCACTCGGCAGAAACAAGACCCTGCTGATGATCTTCTTCAACTCAAGCCTCCGCACCAGACTCAGCACACAGAAGGCCGCACTTAATCTGGGAATGAACGTGATTGTCCTGGATGTAAACCAGGGAGCTTGGAAACTGGAGACAGAACACGGAGTGATTATGGACGGCGACAAGCCTGAGCACCTGCTTGAGGCTATCCCGGTGATGGGCTGCTATTGCGACGTGATCGGAGTCCGCGCTTTTGCCCAGTTCCAGAGCAAGGAAGACGATTACAATGAAGTGATTGTCAACCAGTTCATCAAATACTCAGGTAAGCCAGTGTTCAGTATGGAGGCAGCGACCAGACATCCTCTCCAGACATTTGCAGACCTGATCACCATCGAGGAGTACAAGAAGACCGACAGGCCTAAGATAGTGATGACCTGGGCTCCGCATCCGAAGGCATTGCCGCAGGCGGTGCCTAACTCATTCGCTGAAGGTATCAATATGACCGACTACGACTTTGTCATCACCCACCCTGAGGGATATGAGCTCGACCCTGCATTCACCGGCCGCGCACGCATTGAGTACGACCAGAGGAAGGCCTTCGAGGGCGCTGATTTCATATATGCAAAGAACTGGTCCGCGTACAAGGGCGAAAACTATGGAAAGGTGCTCTGCACCGACCGCGACTGGACTGTCGACGCAGAAAAGATGGCTCTAACGAACAACGCCTACTTTATGCACTGCCTCCCTGTCCGCAGAAATATGATCGTGACTGACGAGGTGATTGAAAGTCCGCAGTCAATCGTGATTCCGGAGGCGGCAAACAGAGTGGTCTCAGCCCAGACCGTCCTGAAGGAAATCCTTCGTGAATTGTAAAGAGCTGCGAGACAAGCACTTACACTGAATCACCTGCTCCATCTGCCGCAGGTGATTCAAAGCAAAATGTTGAATATCAGCAAGATAGTGAGCACAGTATGATAAAAGTTGTCAAGATTGGAGGCAATGTGGTGGACAATCCCGAACTTCTGAGGGAGTTTGTCAGGGATTTTGCGGCAATGCCCGGAATGAAGGTTCTCGTGCACGGCGGCGGAGTGATGGCAAGCCAGATGCAGAAGGAGATGGGGATGGTTCCGAAGATGATCGAAGGCCGAAGGGTGACAGATGAGCAGACGCTGAAGGTTGTGACTATGGTATATGCAGGTTGGTGCAACAAGAATATAACAGCCCTGCTGCAGGCTCAGGGGTGCAACGCGATCGGCCTCACTGGAGCGGACGGCAATGCCATCAAGGCAAGCAAAAGACCGCCGTTGCACGTGGAAAGCCTGGGGGAAGATGTAGATTATGGATATGTCGGAGATGTCTCGGCGCAGAGCGTAAACGCACCTTTCATATATTCGCTTCTGTCCAGAGGAATTGTCCCGGTGTTCAATGCAATAAACCACGATGGAAACGGTAACCTGCTGAACACCAACGCTGACACGATTGCTTCATCAATTGCTGTAGCGATGGCGAATTACAGGTACCGCACACCACGTGAAGTATGCTGCCGCTGCGAGGAATGCACCCACTGCAGCGATGACGGCAGATTGACTCACGAGACCGAGCTGATATATTGCTTTGAGAAGGACGGAGTCCTGATGGACAAGGATGATGACAGCAGCGTGATTCCGGAAATCGACAAAGAGCAGTTTACTATGCTGAAGGAGAGAGGAGTAGTTGCAGACGGAATGATCCCGAAGCTGACCAACTCATTCAAGGCGATTGACAGCGGCGTAGCCAGAGTTGTAATCAAGCACGCACGGAACCTGCTGAACAGTAAAGGAACAACGTTATTATAGGACAATGATGACAAAAGTCGACGACATACAGAAACTGACACAGGAAGCCGCAGCACTGCTCAAGGATATGGTAGCAGTCCCCTCTCCCTCGTTCCACGAGGCCGAGGTCTGCTCTCTGATATGCAGATGGCTGAGTGAAAAGGGAATAGGACACGAGCGTATCGGCAACAACATCGTTGCCGAGAGGATCATCGACTCTTCACGTCCGACCTTTATGCTGTGCGCTCACATCGACACTGTTGAGGCCAGTCTCGACTATAGCTTCGACCCATACAGGCCCGACTATCCGGTTGCCGCAAAGGTTGTAAGCAATCTGGCAGACATTGAGTGCAATGAAAATGACATCGTCGCCGGTCTGGGCAGCAACGACGACGGAGCATCAGCTGTGGCTATGATTGCAGTCTACAGACACTTTATCAAAAAGGCAGCAGAGGATTCCTGTCCTAATGTTGTCCTCGTCCTGACGTGCGAGGAAGAGAGGTCCGGGAAAGGCGGAATGACAGGCCTCTGGGGGAAAAGATTATGCAGAAGAGATGAAAGGATAACAGGATGTACACCAATCGATTATGCAATCGTAGGTGAGCCGACCGGAATGAGGGCCGCCATAGCTGAAAGAGGACTTCTGGTCATCGATGCAAGAGCCTATGGAGTCAGCGGACACGCTGCAAGAAACGAAGGTAAGAACGCCTTGTACATTGCGCTTGAGGACATAGACAGGCTGCGCCATCACACATTTGAGAAGGTCTCTCCGATAATGGGTAAAGTCAGCATCAATGTCACACAGATCTATGCCGGAAGTGCCCATAACGTAATTCCTGACCAGTGCGATTTCGTCATAGACATCAGACCTACAGAGCAGTATACGAACGAGGAGATTCTACGCGAACTGCAGTACATATGCAAAAGCGACCTTATCCCGCGTAATCTCTCCAACCTGTCAAGCGCCACTGAGCCGGACTCGCCTCTTATCGAAGCTGCAGAAGATCTCGGAATAGACACATTCTCATCGCCGACAACATCCGACTGGATGCGCATAACCTGCGATGCAGTCAAAATGGGACCGGGCGAATCATCCCGCTCCCACCGCAAGGACGAATATGTCCTGGTAGAAGAAATACACAAAGGCATAAAGACATACATCAAATATATAAACCACATCATTAAATAGGTATATACGTATATACCTATATAGAACAGATATTATGAGTACATTATGGAGCAAAGGGACACAGGCTACTGTGTTGGTTGAGGATTTTACGGTAGGTAACGATCGGATTCTTGATATGCGTCTTGCAAAATACGACGTGATCGGATCAAAGGCACACATCAGGATGCTCGAGTCAATCGGCCTGCTGACTGAAGAAGAACTCAAGACATTGACAGCTGCTTTGGATCAGATTCTCAGCGAGATCGAGGCAGGAGAATTCATTCTCGAAGACGATGTCGAGGACATCCACTCGCAGGTAGAGCTTCTTCTTACCCGCCGCCTCGGCGACATCGGCAAGAAGATTCACTCGGGCCGCTCACGCAACGACCAGGTGCTTGTAGACGTGAAGCTCTTCCTCAAGGACGAGGTCCTCACCCTGCGCAATGAAGTCCTCGAGCTCTTCCACACCCTCCAGAAACTCAGCGAGCAACACAAGGACATCCTCCTTCCAGGCTACACCCACGGCCAGGTCGCTATGCCGTCATCGTTCGGACTCTGGTTCGGAGCCTACGCAGAAGCCCTTGCTGACGATATGTATATGCTCCGCGGAGCCTACAACGTCACAGACCAGAATCCGCTCGGATCTGCAGCAGGCTACGGAAGTTCCTTCCCTCTGGACCGTCAGATGACCACCGACCTTCTCCAGTTCGGAAGCCTTGACTACAATGTGGTTGCAGCCCAGCTCAGCCGCGGCAAGTCAGAGCGCGCAGTAGCCTCAGCGATGGGAGCCATCGCACTCACCCTCAACAAGTTCGCCGCAGACTGCTGTATGTATATGAGTCCTAATTACGGCTTCATCAAATTCCCTGACGAGCTCACTACCGGCTCAAGCATTATGCCTCACAAGAAGAACCCTGACGTGTGGGAGATAATGAGAGGAAACTGCAACAGGATTATGTCTGCAGAGACTCAGATCTCTATGCTCTGCAGCAATATGCCGCACGGCTACCACCGCGAGTTCCAGCTCCTCAAGGACATTCTCTTCCCTACCCTTGAACTTATGCACAAATGCCTCCGGATGGCGGATTATATGCTCCAACATATCACCGTGAAGGAAGGCATCCTCGACGCCCCTATATATGACTACCTCTTTACCGTCGAGGAAGTCAACCGCCGCACCCTCAACGGTATGCCGTTCCGCGACGCCTACAAGACAGTGGGCATCGAAGTGAACGAAGGCCGTTTCTGCTACCAGGGAGCGGAAGGAAAGACAAACGGCCAGCTTACGCCGGCCGATCTGAATCATACATCCCTCGGCAGCCTGGGCAACCTCTGCACAGAAAATATCTGCACAAAAATGCAGTCCGCCGCCGAATTCTGATTATCTTATGCCATATTTCCTGAAGATCTTCAGGATTTTAGGGGATATGCTTTCCAGCATATATGTGAAGCCGAGGTCTGTCGGATGGGATCCGTCGGATGTTGCGATGTGCTCGTCACCGAGGAATTCGTCTGACGGAAGAAAGTATATATGCTTGTCTGTCTTCATCCTTTCGCGGATCTCCTCTTCTGCTGCGGCCTGCTTCTTCGCCTCAAAGTCCTCACGCCAGGTGTCGAAGTTGCGGCTTTCGCGACGCTCTGTCTGCATAAATATGAGAGGAACGTCCGGATGGGCTGCGCGGATTATGTCTACAAAGGTGTCAAAATCTTCGTGGATTATTTCTGCTGACGGGTTGGAGAAGGCGTCAAAGATGAAGGCGTCTACATCCTCAATGTCTGCAAGGTATTGGGCGAACTCTTTCTGAAGCTTAGACTTGCCGCTGAAGCCCAGATTGAAGGTGTAGAAACCGTTGTCACGGCCGAATCTTGCCGCATAGCTCATTCCCGGACGGGAAGCTGCAAGACCGTGGGTCACGCTTGAGCCCTTGACCACGATACGGTACTTGAACGGATTCTCGACAGGCTCGACATATGAGCCCTCTTCCACTCCGATGAAAAGCGAATCGAGGCTGTCAAACAGCGGAAGATAAAGGAGACACTCCTTTCTGCCCGGAGCCATAGACTTTACTATTGTTCCCTCGTGCTGATCGTAAGCCGGTCCCTTACTCATATTCGGTCTTCCGACTCCGGCAAAAACCCATTCGCCATCCTTCTTTATATAAAGGTCAAGGCCTTTCTGGGCGATGGCAGTAAAGTTCTCTTCAGCATTCTTCTGCGAAGTCTGCCATCTTGCCTTTATTATAGGGCTGTCTGTCGCAAAGAGCACTGCAAGACCTGTCGAGTGGCAGGCATATTCCTCGATCACCTTGTCATTGAACTTATAGGCCGCAGTGTCGATCCTCGTAAAATCTTTTGCGGTCGGGATCGCCTTACCTATCACATTAAGTTCAGCAGCATTGAAATAACGGATCTCCTGTGCCCCAAGAGACAGGAAAACAAGCATTGCCAGAGCGGCAGTCAGAATCTTTTTCATATATGTTCGATTTGTTCAGGGCAAAGATAAAGAAATTAGTTAGATTTGTGGCGGATATAAGATATGCCAGAGATGAAAATATATGACTTCGACAAGGTGATCGACCGCCGGGGAAGCGGTGCGGTCAAGACCGACGCACTTAAGAATGTATATGGAAAGGAAGATCTCGTCCCCCTTTGGGTGGCCGATATGGATTTCGAGACTCCTGACTTCATAGTGGATGCCCTCCGCAAGAGACTGGAGCATCCTGTTTTCGGCTACACTGTGCTGCCTGAGGATTATTGGGTAACAGTGCAGAAATGGATTCTCGAACACCACGGCTGGCAGACCGAATGCTCGTGGATGACCTTCATTCCGGGAATAGTCAAAGGCATAGGAATGGCCGTCAATGCCCTTCTTGAAAAGGGAGACAAGGTCATAATCCAGCCTCCTGTCTATCATCCTTTCCGTCTTGTTCCGCAGAAGAACGGGGTTGAAGTCGTGTTCAATCCTCTGAAAGAGCTGCAGGGCGGTTCCTATGAGATTGATTTCGAGAACCTGGCTGCTGTCTGCGATGACAGATGTCGTATGCTCATTCTCTCCAACCCACATAATCCTGCTGGCATCGTGTGGCCGCGCGAGACTCTGGAAAAGCTTGCCGACTTCTGTCACGAACGGGGAATCATTGTGATTTCAGACGAGATCCACTGCGATATGGCCCTGTTCGGAAACAAGCATATCCCTTTTGCGAGCGTTTCTGAAAAGGCAGCCTCCTGCAGCATAACTTTCGGGGCTCCTTCCAAGACCTTCAACATAGCAGGCATAGTGAGTTCATATGCTATAGTTCCGGATCAGGAACTCAGAGCAAAGTTCTTCGGCTGGCTGGAAGCCAGCGAGTTAGGCGCACCTCACCTGTTTGCTCCGATTGCGACCAAGGCCGCCTTCGAACACGGCGAGCAGTGGCGCAGGCAGATGTTGGAATATATCGAAGGCAATATCATATATATAGAAGAATTCTGCAGTCAATATATCCCTCAGATCCGTCCTCTGCGACCTCAGGCCTCCTTCCTGGTGTGGCTCGACTGCCGCGGGCTCGGCCTCACGCACGAAGGTCTCATCGACCTCTTCGTGCACAAAGCCGGCCTCGCCCTGAACGACGGTGAAATGTTCAATCCCGGCGGCGAGGGCTTTATGCGCCTGAACGTCGGCTGTACCCGCGCAACAATCGTGCGCGCGATGACCTTGATAGCCAACGCTTTACACTGAATCACCTGCGTCCACTGGAGCAGGTGATTCAAAGCAAGGTGCTGATAATCAGCTATTTTACATATTCGCTTGGTGAGACGCCAAACTGTTTCTTAAAGCTTGTGGAGAAGTGTGAGAGGGTGCTGAATCCTGTCATATCCGCAATCTCCGACACATTGTGCTTGCGTTCCTGAAGCAACTGGGCCGCACGGTTGAGCTTATAGCGCTTGAAGAATACACTCGGGTTCTCTCCCGTGAGTCCCTTGACCTTATAGTAGAACTTGGTTCGGGAGATTCTCATCATTTCAGTCATTCTTGCCACATCCAGTTCTGAGTTAGACAGTTCATTCTCCATAAGCTGATAGAGTTCTGTCATAAAGGCATTGTCCTGAGGTGAAAGGGCATTTTCCTCGAGCTCCTCAATGTCCGTCGAGTGGCTGAGCATCTGACGCACCTTCTCCCTGTTTCTCAACTGCGAGGCTATCAATGCCAGAATGTACTGCGGCTCGAACGGCTTGGTGACATAGGCATCAGCACCGCAATCGAGTCCCTGGACCTGATCTTCCACCATAGCCTTGGCAGTCAGGAGGATGACAGGAATATGCGACATCTGGATGTTCTCCCTGATTTTGCGGCAGAGGTCATATCCCGTCTTGCCAGTCATCACAACGTCTGAGATGACGACATCCGGAGCGTGCTCCTTGATGAGGGTATAGGCATCATCTGCATTGAATGAACTGATCACCTTGTACTTTGTCGAAAGCAGTTCCCTGAGATAATGGATGATGTCCGCATCGTCATCGACAACGAGCACTGTCTTTCTGTTTTCCATATCATCCATTTCTTCCGCCGCCTCGAACTTGATTTTGGTCACATCGAGTTTTGGCTGCTTGGCGGCATCCACCTTGACCTTTTCTGTTTCCGCATATGACGAAGCACTGACAGGAATCACCAGCGTAAATGATGCTCCTGCCGAGGTGGTCCTGTTAGCCGCCTTTATATATCCGTGATGCATCTCTGCCAGAGTCTTGGCGAAGTACAGGCCGATTCCAGTTCCCAGATTGCGTGTTGCACTGCCGTTCTCTACCTGATAGTAACGCTCGAAGATTTTCTCAAGCTGATCCTCAGGGATACCCGGACCATTATCCTTCACCTGGATCTTGAGCCAGCGGCTGTCTGTATCTGTCTCCTTCAGATTGAAATCACCCTGCACATCCTCACGGGTAACGACGTCCATAATAAGGTCCACCTTACCTCCGTTCGGAGTGAACTTCATTGCATTGGAAAGCAGATTAAAGCAGATCTTATCAATCTTGTCATCATCAGCCCAGACTGCAAACTTCTCATCCAGACCATATGTGTGGAAAAGTATGCCTTTTTCCTCCGCATTGACCTTGAATATGTCAGACAAGTCGTTCAGATGAGCCACGACGTCAGTCTCCTTGACCTTCAGTTTGAGAGTGTCGTTTTCAAGCTTGTTGAAGTCCAGAAGCTGATTCACCAGACGAAGCATACGATAGATGTTTCGCTGTACTATATTGAGGAGTCTCTTGTTTTCCTTGGTCATAGAAGCCGAATCTGCCATCTGGCTCACAGGTCCCATAATCATTGTAAGAGGAGTGCGGAATTCGTGTGAGACATTGGCAAAGAAGGTCATATTCATCTGGTTCACCTTCTGTTCCTGATCCTTTTCCTGCTGGGCCTTGAGCTTTGCGGTCTTCTCCGCCACAATCTGCTTTCTCGCCTGCGAGATCAGATTGATGATGGCAGCGGCAATGATTACATACACTATGAAAGCCCACCAGGTGAACCACACGGAAGGGCCCACCTTGACCGATATTCCCTTCTCTGCAAGGACACCTCCCGACCTGTCCTGGTTCAGGATCCTCACCTTAAAGGTATACCTTCCGGCCGGGATATTGGAATAATATGCCTCCCTGTTCTTATGAGCATCGATCCAATGGGCATCGAATCCGTCAAGCATATACTGGTACTCGACTCTTTCATACTCTCCGTACTCAAGTGCGGCAAACGATATGCTGAAACAGTTCTGCGAGTGTTCGAGATTGATGAGAGGGTCATATGCCAAAGATTTCTCAATGCACTCACCCTCACCCGGACGCACCAGGACGTTATGAATCTTCAGATCTTCGAAATAAAGAGGTATCTCCCTTATCTGTGTCACGTGCTCAGGGTCGAATACAGTAAGTCCGTGAGTGCCTCCGAAGACGAGTCTTCCGTCTGAAAGAGTGCAGGAAGCCCTGTCATAGAACTGGTTACCGCCGATTCCGTCATCCGCGAACCAGTTGGTAAAATCGTCGCTATCTCTGTCATATTTGCCAAGACCGTACTGTGTGCTGATCCAGAGGCAGCCTGACTCATCTTCCTCTATAGCTGTGATATCAAGACACGGTGCTCCGGAAATATGCACAAGTTCGTTCTCTTCGAGGTCATAGCGGAACAGGCCGTTTGCCAATGTTCCGATCCACACAGTACCGTCCTTACTCTGATGCATGCAGACAGGGACAAACACCGATCTTCTGATACAATCCTTCCACTGGGCTTCAGGCACAGAGATCTGACGTGAATGGCTGGTCCTGCCGTCGAGTTGGGCCAATCCGTGTTCGAATGAGGCCGACAGCACAGTTCCGTCATTGAGCGGAAGACAGAACGGAGTGAAAGTAAAAGGTGCCACCACTGTCTTCATGGTACGCACCTGATCGTCCTCAGGTGATATGTAATAGACATTCTCACCCATACATCCTATCCATATCCGTCCGCCCGCATCCTCCGACATAGCCATCGGAGAAAAGAGCGGCCAGGACTTCTCGACCACAAGGTTATTGTCCTTCACACGGCACCTTGAGACACCGCCGCTTCCGGTAAGCCAGACCTTGTCCCTGCTGTCCACAAAGACATAAGTGATGTCAAGATGATCTGCGGCTTCATAATTATACAGGCGGCTCATATCTATCTTCTTGAACAAGGCAAGGTCCGCATTATACATATACAGACCATCCTTCAGAGTCGATATCCACAGGTTGTCATTGCTGTCCGCATCCACGGAAACCACCGACTTCTGGCCGAGGCTTGTCTTGAGCCAGCTGTCATTGTTGAATAGTTCTTCGTATGCGTAGATGACGTGATAGCCCTGGTCGTATGTTCCAAGCCACAGATTGTCATTCGAGTCAAGATACATTGTCGTGATCTTGGCATCAGGCACCTCGAACGGGAAACCTTTCTCGCTCTGATGGAAAAGCATATCTTCGGCCGGATCATATATGAACATTCCGTGCTTCTCGGTATTGAACAGCACTCTGTCTCCGTAGCTGTAGATATGTGAAACCTGAGCCTTGCTGAAGAGCTTATGGGATGTCAGTCCGGCCGGCGTATCGGCAAACCTGCCATTTACCGTATCATAGATGATTACGGTTCCCACTCCTCCCATATAGAGCATTCCGTCATCAAGGACATTGAAAGCTGTCGTGTATTTCTCAAGCGGGATGAACTCTTTTACCTCGAAAGCAGCGAGGTCATATTTCAGAAGATGGGTAGAAGCGACGAACCATATCGACTGATCCGAATCCTGGATGAAGGCCTGAGTCGCCAAAGGCATCTTTCCGTCCACAGAAGAAAGGACGGTCTTGAAAGTACCGGACGCCTCATCATACTTGGCAAGCTCGACAAATGTATTTATATATATATCACCTCCTGCCGTTTCGAAAATCTGTGCCGTGTTGCGGCTCATCGTCTCCATAGGGATCCTCTGAAAATCGTCCTGCTCTGTGTAAAGGGCCATTCCGTTTACGGTGGAAACCCACAATCTGTCACGTGAATCCTTGTACAGGCACTGGACCTGGTTGTCAGGGAGAGTAGACAGATCGCTTGTGCAGAAATGCTGTTGGAATTCGTGTACATTGTGACGGTTCAGGCCTCGGAAGGTACCGATCCATATGTGTCCTTGCGCGTCCTCGGCAAAAGATGTGACCTTCTGGTTGGAGATGTCACCTGTCAGTACAGGGGTCTCGATATTCAGACGCTGCACATCGTGCTCGTGTACTGTACACGCAGCAGCCAGACAGCATGAGATTGCAATAATTAAGGGAAGTTTTTTCATTTGATACATTTTCTTGTACTAAGGTAGCAAAAAATACCCATAGAGGCAATACACAGGGGGCATTTGAACAAATCAGCAAACATTTGAACAAACAGAAAATACGCTTAAACAAAGTTGAAAACAAAAAAACACTACGACAATACCAAATCCGGGAAAAATTTCGACATTTGCAGAATAGTAACGCGCACACGTAAACACAACCTGAAACTGATGACCAAAAAAGCACTTGTATTCTTTGTTTTCGCCGGTATTGCAGCCGCAAGCAGCTGCAACTGCGTTTCAGAAAAACAATGCCGTGACGCAGGAGCCTCGGAGCTCGTCACATCCGCAGAAGCGACTGTTGTCCGAACAGTCAGTGGAAAAGTAGCCGGATACGTTGATGACGGCATCTTCACCTACAAAGGCATCCCGTATGCAAAAGCTGAAAGATTTATGCCACCTGTTCCGGCAGATCCGTGGGAAGGGGTGAGAAGCAGCAGGGCTTATGGCCCGACCTGCCCTCAGGAAAAAAGAACAGGCTGGTACAGCGATGAGCAGGCATTCGCTTACGATTGGAACGACGGATTCCCTGACGAAGACTGCCTTAGGGTCAACATATGGACTCCTGGCATAAATGACGGCAAAAAACGTCCCGTTATGGTCTGGTTCCACGGAGGCGGCTACGCACAGGGTTCAGGTCAGGAGCAGCCGTCCTACGACGGACGCAACCTTGCGGCAAAAGGAGATGTGGTAGTGGTGACACTCAATCACAGACTCAATGTTCTCGGTTTCCTTGACCTCTCGGAGTTCGGTGAAAAGTATGCAGAATCCGGAAACGCCGGCCTTCTTGACCTCGTAGCAGCACTTGACTGGATACAGGAGAACATATCGGATTTTGGCGGCGACGCATCAAATGTAACGATCTTCGGCCAGTCGGGAGGTGGCGGAAAGGTGACTACACTCCTCGCGACTCCATCAGCGGAAGGAAAATACCACAAGGCGGTAGTACAGAGTGGTGCGATGATGACCACTATGGAGTCAAAATGGTCCCGCAAGATAGGTGCAGCTGTGGTTGAAGAACTTGGCATTGCTCCCTGCAAGATAGACGAAATACAGAAGGTTCCTTATGAAAGACTCCTTGAGGCGGGTACAAAGGCTATCGCTAAGATAAGGCCAGAAGCTCTTGAAGCCGGATACAGCTCGTTCATCTTCGGATGGGCTCCGACTGTAGACGGAAACGTACTTCCACGTCAGCCGTTTGCTCCTGATGCTCCGGAGCAATCCAGAAATGTACCTATGATGATAGGAACGACCATTCACGAATTCACAATGAGCTCATACATCCCTCAGCTCAAGAACGCCTCTCGCGAAGATGTGATTTCATTCGTCAGGACAACGTATGGTGAAAAGACTGACGAATTCGTAAGTCTTTTCGAAAAGACCTACCCGGACCACCAGCCGATCGACATGATTGATGTGGACTTCATCTTCCGTCCAGGCACAATCGGTCAGGCAGGACTGAAGGCTGATCAGGGCGGTGCTCCTGTATATATGTATATGTTCGCGTGGGAATCACCGGTTCTTGACGGCATATTCAGAAGCAACCACTGTATGGAGATACCTTTCGTCTTCTACAATACAGATGTACACTCATCTATGACAGGAGGTGGAAAGGATGCTATGAAGCTTGCAGAGAAGATGAGCCAGGCGTGGATTAACTTCGCATACACCGGTAATCCTCAGGTAAAGGGACTTCCTGAATGGCCGGCATATGACAGTGAAAACGGCGCTGCCATGATTTTCAATAACAAGTGCGAGGTGAAGTTCAACCACGACAAGGAACTGATGGAGTTTATGAAGCAATTCCCTTTCCAGGGATTTTAGATCACAAGAACACCCGTAGAAATGTTCTACAATTTATGATATTATTAACACTAACCATTAACCATCAAAAAAAATGAGAACCAATTCAACATTCTCAAGAATGATAAGCACTGCATTGGCAATGCTTCTCATTCTGGCCGGCTCTCTCACAGTTTCTGCACAGAACCTGGTGAAGGTGACCGGTAAAGTCATTGATGAACTGAACAGCCCAATGGTCGGCGTCAGCGTCATCGAGAAAGGAACTCAGAACGGCGTCATGACTGACGGTAACGGTATGTATGAAATTACCGCTAACGCAGGCTCGACACTCGAGTTCTCTTACATCGGCTATCTTACAGTCGATAAAACTGCCATCAACGGCACAATCAACGTAAACATGGAGCCAGACAACGAGATGCTCGAGGAGACAGTCGTTGTCGGATACGGTGTCCAGAAGAAGAGTTCCCTCACAGGATCTGTGACTCAGGTAAAGTCTGAGGACATCACTGGACGTACAATCACTAACCCAGCTCAGGCTCTCCAGGGTAAGACTTCAGGTGTGCAGGTGCTTACAAGCTCTGCTAAGCCAGGCGCTTCACCATCTATCCTCGTCCGCGGTATCGGTTCTAACGGATCAAGCAGCCCGCTCGTAGTAGTTGACGGCCGTATCGGCAGCCTTGCAGGTATCGACCCTAACGACATCGAGTCTATGGAGGTTCTCAAGGACGGTGCATCTGCAGCAATCTACGGTGCTGAGGCAGGTAACGGTGTCATCCTCGTTACTACAAGAAAGGGTAAGGGTAACGGTAATATCACTTACGATTATCAGTACACAAGCCAGAGCCTTGCACGCGTACCTCAGATGATGAACGCAGAGCAGTATATTGACTACTATACTGAGGCTGGCCTTATCTCTCTCGAGAACTTCTACAACAACTGGGATTTCGAGACTAACACAGACTGGACAAAGGTAGGTTTCGAGAACTCTAACATGCAGCGTCACAACTTGACATTCTCTGCAGGTGACATGAACAAGTCTATCTATGTTTCTGGTTCATACCTCAACAACAACGGTATCGTTGCCGGAGATAAGGACTTCTACGAGCGCCTCACAGGTATGGTGAACGCATCTTGGAAGATCAAGCCTTGGCTCGAGATCGGTACTAACAACCAGGTTGAGTACTACAAGTCAAGCTCAGTTTCTGAGGGTTCAGAGTACGGTTCATACCTCCTCGCAGTCCTCAACCTCGATCCTCTCACAAAGCCTCTCTACTCTGTAGACAACCTTCCTAAGCACATGGCTGACATCTACTACGGTGATCACGCTCCAATGCTCGGCGACGGTAAGGGCAATGTATACGGTGTCTCTAACTTCAACACTTCAGAGAACCAGAACCCATTCATCATGCGCGACTCAAGCGATAATGATTCAAGAGGTTACAATCTCAACGGTACTACTTACATCAACTTCATGCCTATCAAGGGCCTGACTATCACATCACGCCTTGGTTACCGCCTTACTAGCTCAGAGTCATATTCAATCGGACATGACTATTATGCTAACGCTATGCACCACCAGAACTACATCTCTGTAAATGCTAGCACATACGCAAGCACATACTGGCAGTGGGAGAACTTCCTCAACTACAACAAGAGCTTCAAGGGCCACGACTTCGGCGTAATGCTCGGTACCAGCTTCACTGAGAGCAGAAGCTTCGGCGTAAGCGGTGGAAAGCACGGTAGCGACGGCGACCTCGGTTTCAAGAAGGACGATCCTCTCTTCCTCTACTTCGCATATGCAACAGCAAATGCTGAGGACGACATCAGCGGTGGTGAGGCAAGCTTCTCAAGAAAGAATTCATACTTCGGACGTCTCAACTACGAGTACAAAGGCAAGTATCTCCTCCAGGCATCTCTCCGTGCCGACGCAGCTGACAGCAGCGTTCTTCCAGTTGAGACACGTTGGGGTTACTTCCCTGCAGTTTCTGCCGGTTGGGTTATCTCAAATGAAAGCTTTATGATGGACACTAAGGCATGGCTCTCACACTTGAAGTTCCGTGCATCTTGGGGTCAGAACGGTTCACTTTCTGCACTCGGTGGATATAGATATGCAACAGTTATCGGCGGTACAGGTTCATACCCAACAGGTAACGGTACTGAGTACATCGACGGTTACGCACCTTCAGCAACAGGTAACAAGGAGCTTAAGTGGGAGACTGCTGAGCAGACCAACATCGGTATCGACTCACGTTTCCTCAACAACCGCCTCTCATTCAGCGCTGACTGGTTCCTCAAGAACACTAAGGACCTCATCGTGACTGGTATCACTCCTTCAACTGTAGTAGGTAACACTGCATCTCCAGTGAACGCAGGTAACATCACCAACACTGGTCTCGAGTTTGAGCTCGGATGGCAGGATCACATCGGCGACTTCTCTTATGGAATCCGCGGTAACCTCTCTACTATCAAGAATAAGGTAACTTACATCCACGAGACTCTCGACGCTATCGACGGTCAGTCATTCCACACTTATGGTGCTATCACTCGTTTCGAGGTTGGCAAGCCAGCTTGGTACTTCTACGGATATGAGTTCGACAGTATCGACGCTGCAACAGGTAACCCTACATTCAAGGATCTCAACGAGGACGGTGCTATCACTGACGCCGACAAGACTATGATCGGTAAGGGTATTGCTGACTTCACATACGGTATCACCCTCACAGCTGCTTGGAAGGGTCTCGACCTCATCGTATTCGGTACAGGTTCTTACGGCGCTGACATCTACAGCTGCCTCAACCGTCCTGACTACACTCTCAACAAGCTCACTTACTTCACTGAGAACAGATGGACTCCAACCAACACTGACGCTACAATGCCTAGAGCAGGTGCTACAGACATGGACAAGTACTATACTTCAAGCGCTTCAGTATTCAACGGTTCATTCTTCAAGATCAAGCAGATCCAGTTCGGTTACACATTCCCACAGAAGTGGATGAAGACTGTCAAGGTTGACAACCTCCGCGTTTACGCATCACTTGATGACTTCTTCACAGTTTCTAACTATCCTGGTTTCGACCCTGAGGTTACTAACATGGGTATTGACAAGGGTACATTCCCAACTTCTAAGAAGGTTGTTGCTGGTGTAAGCATTACATTCTAACCATATAAATAATACTGAAATGAAAGCAAAAAATATATTTATGGCTCTTGCTGCGACTACTGTCGCATTGAGTTCTTGCAACCATCTGCTGGACATTCCACAGCACGGTGTGCAGAACTATGAGACCTACTATCAGACCGATGAGGAGGCTGAGGCAGCCATCATTTCCTGCTACATCCAGGTAAAGGGAAATGAGATGAACTATGTGCTCGGTAAGAATATGCTTACTGACGACTTCTGGGCAGGCGGCGGCGGACGTAACGACAACGCTGACCTCGAAGGACTTAACGAGTTCACATTCAACACAGACCAGGGATACCTCGAGGGTATGTTCACCGCATACTACGGTATCATCTATAAGGCTAACGTAGTTCTCGGACACGTTCCTGATGAGAGCGAGATCCAGAAGCGTGCTAGAGCTGAGGCTAAGGTTTTCCGCGCATGGTCATACTTCGAGCTCATCTCAATGTGGGGTAACCCACCACTCGTAGACCACGAGCTTGAGCCATCTGAGTACCACAAGCCAAACGGAACTACTGAGGAGCTTTGGGCACTCGTAGAGAAGGACCTCAACGAGGCTATCGAGTCAGGTCTCCTCACTGAGAAGGCTAACGCTGACGACAAGACTTGGAGAGTTACAAAGCAGTTCGCTCAGGCACTCCTCGGAAAGGCATATCTCTGGCAGAACAAGTATGAGGAAGCAGCAGCTGAGTTCGACAAGATCATCAATAGCGGTCTTTACAGACTCTACGCTGACTACGAGAACGTTATCGCTTTCACTACAAAGCAGAACTGCGAGAGTATGTTCGAGAGCGTGAAGATCTCAGACCCTAACAACGTCTGGAACAACTTCACAATGCTCCACCTCATGACTCACTACCGTACTGATAAGCTCGTTGACAACTGCTGTACTAACGCAGGTCTCGCAGGTCTCGGATGGGGCTTCCTTAGCCCACAGAAGAACCTCTACGATGATTTCGTAGCAGTAGAGGGTGAAAACGGATATCGTCTCAACGCTACTATGAAGACTTGGGAGCAGATGGTTGACATGGGTATCAACGTGAAAGAGGGTAACACTATCATCAACGAGGGTTACTTCATGTGGAAGACCAGAATCACTGCTGAGCAGGTTCCAGCTGCAGGTTCTAACTTCGTAGACGACGCCAACAGACAGTGGATGCGTTATGCTGAGGTTCTCCTCTGCGCTGCTGAGGCTCACTTCGAGGCAGGCAACCAGGGCAAGGCTGACGAGTACATGAACATGATCCGTACACGTGCTCAGGCTCCTACAAAGAGCGGCTACACTCAGGATGAGATCAGAAGAGAGAAGAGAATCGAGCTCTGCCACGAGGGTACACGTTTCCAGGACCTCCTCCGTTGGGGCATCGCTGAGGAAAGAATGAAGGATCAGGGCGCTTACTGTCCACTCCTCAACCACAATGGTCAGATCGAGAACAAGGTTTACAACACAGACCCTGCTAAGTTCGGTTTCAAGCCTAAGCACAATCTCCTTCCTTACCCAGGAACTGAGATCCGTCTTAATCCTAACATCGTTCAGAACCCAGGTTGGTAGTCATCTGTAAATAATACAAGAAGATTATTATGAAACTTATCTATAAAATATTTGCTGCAGCTGCCTCAATCCTGGCACTCAGCTCTTGCGTGGAGAACGCAATCGAGGACTTGACCGGCAAATATGAGAAGCCAGTTGTTCACGAGATGAACACACTCGCATCTCAGTCGGTTGAAAAGGGCGAAAAGACCCGCACATTCACAGTGGAGATTACCGGTGATAACGCAGCTCTCACTATGGTGATGGTAGGTGACAAGTATTTCCTTGCTGACGGCAGCTACACTCCAGCTACTGCTGATCAGGCAAAGAAGAACACTTATATCGTAGGTAACGGTGGCACAACTTTCAACAACATTCCTGTTGAAGGCGGTTCAATCAAGGTTACTCAGGGCGAAGGCACATACTCATTCGCTGGTATCCTTTGGCTTGCCGACGAGTCTGTAATCGAGGTTAAGTCTACTGTCGCACTCGTTTACGAGGCTGATCCAGAGCCAGTTAAGCTTACAACTCTCCTTTCTGCTACAAGCAACGTTGCAAGCGGTACTAACTCTCTCACAATCAACCTTGGAACTGACGGTATCTCTTCAACTACAGACCCAACTACTTGGCAGACTGTATGGACAGGAACAGGTAACTACCTCGCACTCGACATCTACTCAGCTGACGGATACCTCCATGAGGGTACTTACACTGCTTGCGCAGTAGGTGGTACAATAAACGAAGGTGAGTTCGGTATCGGTTGGGATCCAGGTGACCTCTGGGGTATCGGTATGGTATTCGAGAACTGGGGTACTTGCTGGTGGGATGTTGCTAACGGTGCAGCAGTAGTAAACCAGAAGGTAACTGAAGGAACTGTAACTGTAACAAGAAAGGGTTCTAAGTGGGTTATCGAGCTCGTATCCGGCGAAGGAAAGGGTATGCTTTGGACTAAGTTCGAGGGTGCTATAGACGCTCTTACTGACCCCGCTCTCGGCGGTGGCGGAAACGTTGACGACACTGACTATGTTGAGCTTACTAACCTCCTTTCAGCTACAAGCAATGTAGCAAACGGCACTAAGTCTCTTACTATCAATATGGGACAGGAAGGTCTTTCTTCTACTACTGATCCTACTACATGGGCTACAGTATGGGAAGGCGAGGGTAACTACCTTGCTCTCGACATTTACTCTGAGGATGGCAAACTTTATACTGGTACTTACACTGCTTGTGCAACTGGCGGCGCAATCAACGCTGGTGAGTTCGGTATCGGTTGGGATCCAGGTGACCTCTGGGGTATCGGTATGGTATTCGAGAACTGGGGTACCTGCTGGTGGAATGTTGCCGGTGGTGCAGCTGTTGCAGCCGGCAAGGTAACAGACGGTACTGTTCAGGTGCTCGTCGAGGGTACTGACCTTGTAATCAAGCTGAAGTCTACTCTTGTCAATGCTAAATTCACTTATCCAGTAGCACAGTTCGTTGACGGTACTGGCGCTCCTATCGAAGTAGTAAACCTTGGTGGTGGTGAAGAACCTGAATTCGAAGGCACAGAGCTTTCTGTTCTCCTTTCTGCAACAAGCAATGTAGCAAACGGCACAAACTCAGTTACAATCAACCTCGCTGAGGAAGGAATCTCTTCAACACAAGACCCTACTACATGGCAGACCACATGGGAAGGTGAGGGACACTACCTCGCACTCGACGTTTACTCTGCTGACGGTAAGCTTGCTCCTGGTACTTACACTGCTTGTGCAGCAGGTGGTCAGATCGCAGAGGGCGAGTTCGGTATCGGCTGGGACCCAGGTGACCTCTGGGGTATCGGTATGGTATTCGAGAACTGGGGTACTTGCTGGTGGAATGTTGCCGGCGGTGCAGCCGTTTGCGAGGCTAAGGTACTCGACGGTACTCTTACTGTAGCTGTTGACGGTGACACTTACACTATCACTCTCGAGAGCTCAGAAGTTAACGCACGCTATGTAGGTCCAATGACCCTTTAATCTAAATACACTTATTGCAGGCCGTCTATCTATGGGCGGCCTGTATTTAACCACATAAGACAACAATGAAAAGAATCCTTATTGCCCTTGCATCACTAGCAATGGCATCAGGCGCTCTTTGCGCGCAGGAGCTGACAAACTTCGCTTTCTGGGGACAGAAGCCTGTTGTTTCTCCTGAAATTCAGAATGACAGCGTAACATTCAGACTTAAGGCTGATTACGCTACAGTAGTGAAGCTCAGTGGCTCATGGATGCCAAACCCTTGGGGTGGTACAATCGACATGACTCGTGGCGAGAACAACGTTTGGGAAGTAACTATCCCACTCCCAGAGCCAGAGATCTATACTTATAACTTCATCGCTGACGGCGTTTCTGTAAACGACCCTCAGAATGTGATGGTTCAGCGTGACGGTTCACGCTACCTCAGTATGCTCCTCGTTGACGGAGAACGTACTGAGAACTACAAGTCTGCAGAGCAGAGAGGTACAATCAGCCATCCTTGGTATGACAGCAAGATCCTCGGCATCAACCGTCGTCTCACTGTCTACACTCCTTACGGATATGAGGCTAACCCTAAGGCAAAGTACCCTGTTCTTTACCTCCTTCACGGAGCAGGCGGAGACGAGGAGGCTTGGTCATCAATGGGCCGTACAGCTCAGATTCTCGACAACCTCATCGCAAAGGGTCTTGCGAAGCCTATGATCGTGGTTATGCCTAACGGCAACCCTAACCAGCAGGCAGCTCAGACTTTCGGTCTTCCTACAACTGAGATGGACTGGAGAAACCCAGACAACCGCAACAACTACGTAAGAAGCCTTGTTGAGGAGATCGTTCCTTTCATCGAGAAGAACTACCGCACAGTTGCTAAGAAGTCTCACAGAGCTATCGCAGGTCTTTCTATGGGTGGCGGCCACACAATCGCTGCTTCCGGAATGTATCCTGAGGCATTCGACTACATCTGCCCTCTTTCAATGGGTGCACAGAGAACTCCTGAGCTCGATGCTCAGCTCCAGGGTATCAAGAAGGCCGGCTACAAGCTTTACTGGCTTGCTTGCGGTAACACAGACTTCCTCTTTGAGAACGCTAACGAGCTTGATGCAGCTCTCACAGCTAACGGTCTCGAGCATACATATTTTGTAAGCGAGGGTGGCCACGTATGGGCTAACTGGAGACTCTATCTCAACACATTCGCTCCGCTTTTGTTTAAATAAACGAGATTGCCACGTCGCCACGGCGTAGCTCCTCGCAATGACGTAAAACAACAATGAAGAAGATTACAACAATAATCGCTGCGCTTTGCGTTGCATGCACTGCATTCGCACAGCAGGCACTTTGGGGTGGCGCATCAGTTGAGTCACCTGTAGTTAACGAAGACGGAACAGTAACATTCCGCTATCAGGCTCCTAAGGCTGTAAAGGTTACAGTATCAGGTGACTTCCTCCCTACTCAGAAGATGACCTTCAAGATGGGAGACCAGGAGATGACTTTCGACGCTCCAGGCGTAGGCGAGCTTAAGGAAGGCCACGGCGGTGTATGGGAATACACTACTGACTTCAAAGTAGCTCCTGAAATGTACACATATACATTCAACGTAGACGGCAACACAGTGATCGATAACAACAACATGTGGGTTAACCGCGACGTATCGTCACTCACAAGTGCATTCATCGTTCCTGGTGAGCGCGCTGACCTCTACACTATCCAGGATGTACCTCACGGAACAGTTTCTAAGGTATGGTATGAGAGCGCAACTGCAGGTTTCGACCGCAGACTCACTGTCTACACTCCAGCTGGATACAACCCAGTAGGTAAGACTCGCTACCCTGTCCTCTACGTTCTCCACGGAATCGGTGGTGACGAGGATGCATGGATCGCTCAGGGCCGCGCGGCTCAGATCCTTGACAACCTCATCGCTCAGGGCAAGGCAAAGCCAATGATCGTTGTCTTCACAAACGGCAACATCTCTCAGGAGGCCGCTCCTGGTGAGAACTCAACAGGCTACACTCGTCCTACAATGTCACTTCCTCAGACAATGGAGGGAACATTCGAGACTGCATTCCCAGAGATTGTTAAGTTCATCGACAGCAACTACAAGACCATCGCTAAGAAGCAGAGCCGTGCTATCTGCGGTCTCTCTATGGGTGGTTTCCATACTCTTTACATCAGCCTCAACAACCCTGATATGTTCGGATACTCAGGTATGTTCTCAGCTGCCATCGGAGTAAGCGACGCTTCTGTATCACCTATGTACCAGGACTTCGACCAGAAGCTTGCTACATACTTCAGCAAGAAGCCTCAGCTCCTCTGGATCGGTTGCGGTGACACTGACTTCCTCATCCAGGCTAACAGAGACTTCGTAAAGAAGCTCCAGGACAACAACTATCCACACGAGTACCTCGAGAACGGTGGTGGACACATCTGGAGAAACTGGAGAATCTATCTCACTGAGTTTGTACCTAAACTCTTCTAATTTAAGAACTTATGTTCAAGAAGATTTCTATAATATTGTCTTCTCTGCTGCTCATCTGCGCATGCGGAGAAGACAATAAGACTCCTCAGAATCAATTGCCTACCGGATTTGATTTCAATATGGTGACAATAGAAAACGTTTCCGAACCGGCCGATGATGGTCTCAGGACAATCGTTCTGAACTTCAAGGACAAGGAAGGAAATGCTCTGAAGCTTACTGCAATGAGCTGGTATTGTCATCTTGAGACCGGAAGATACGAGATTGCTTCGGAGCCAGATGCAAAGCATAAGGCTTCAGCAGAGCTCTCGCTCGGCGAGGAGAAGGTAACTGTTACCGGAGGTACAATTGCAGTCAGCAAATGGAACTACGAATACGATATCGTATTCAATCTGGAGACAGAAAAGGGACATTTTGCAGGAATCGCAGATAACAAGAAGCTCTATTTCGAGACTCAGAAGTACAGTTCGCTTTCAAAGGGAGCCAATGAAATCTATCAGAAGGATCTTACTGTACGAAGCGAACTGATGAATACTAATGTAAAGTATTCGATATATCTGCCTGAAAGCTATGACGGCACGAAGAAATATCCTGTACTTTACATGCTGCATGGATATGGCGGAAACAACAACGACTGGCTCCAGGACAACACTGGTTCAATCTGGGCAGGCGGCGGAACAATGCCTGCATATGCAAGGGAATATGCTGAAAAGACTGGCAAGGAACTGATCATCGTAGCACCAGACGGTGGAAACAATTTCTACTGTGATGGATTCAACGGAGGTCCTAAGTACATGTCGTTCTTCTTCCAGGAATTCATTCCTTACATCGAGTCTACTTACGCCATCAAGGCAGAGAAGAAATCGCGTGCCATCGGCGGCCTTTCAATGGGAGGATATGGATCACTCTATTACGGTTCCCTCCATCCTGAGATGTTCTGCTATGTTTACGCTTGCTCTGCTGCTGTAAATGTCAGTGGTTCACCTGATCCTGCAGTGCTTATCGCTCAGAGTGTAAGCGCAGGAAAAATCAACGAATTGCCGGGATTTACGCTCGAAATCGGAACAGAAGACACAACTGTACCTGTCAGCAGCAATAATTCATTCATAAACATGCTTGCAGGCTACGGAATCCCATATGAGTACATCACTCGCCCAGGATCTCATGACTGGCCATTCTGGAATGCTTGCAGTCCTAAGATCATCCAGAAGGTCATGACAATATTCGAATAAACACAAACAATAACTAATGAAAAAAATCATTTCAATCGGAGCTATGCTCCTCGGTTCTGTGGCTATGTTTGCGCAGCCGCAGCTTACAAAAGACAACATCGACGAGGTTATCGCTGCGATGACTCTCGAAGAGAAGGCAACACTGCTCGTTGGTAGCGGTTGGGGCAGCATGACAGCAGGTAGTATGACTGCTTCTGCAACTGCCCTCGTACCAGGTGCAGCAGGTACAACACGTTCTATCGAGCGCCTCGGCATTCCTTCAACTGTCCTCGCTGACGGTCCTGCAGGTCTGCGTATCTCACCTAGACGTGACAACGATCCAAACACTTATTTCTGTACAGGTTTCCCTGTAGGTACAGTGCTCGCAAGTATGTGGGACACTGAGCGCGTTGAAGAGCTCACTACAGCAATGGGTAACGAGGTTCTCGAGTACGGTGCTGACGTTCTCCTCGCTCCAGGTATGAACCTTCACAGAAACCCTCTCTGCGGACGTAACTTCGAGTACTTCTCAGAGGACCCATTCCTTACTGGTAAGACAGCTGCCGCTTACATCAACGGTATCCAGAGCAACGGTGTCGGCGTAAGCGTTAAGCACTTCGCTGCAAACAGCCAGGAGGTTAACCGTATGGAGAATGACTCACGCGTGAGCCAGAGAGCTCTCCGCGAGCTTTACCTCAAGGGATTCGAGATCGCAGTGAAGGAGTCTGATCCTTGGACTGTGATGTCATCATACAACAAGCTTAACGGCGAGTACACTCAGCAGTCACACGGTCTCCTAACAACTGTCCTTCGTGATGAGTGGGGATTCGACGGTATCGTAATGACAGACTGGGGTACAAAGGAAGGTACAGTTAAGGCTGTAAACGCTGGTAACGACCTTATGGAGCCAGGTATGCAGGTTGAGATCGACCGCATCATCGCAGCTGTTAAGGCTGGCGAAATCTCTCAGGAGCAGCTCGACAAGAATGTTCGCAACATGCTTACATACATCGTGAAGACTCCACGCTTCAACAAGTACAACTACTCAAACAAGCCTGACACTAAGGCACACGCTGAGCTCGTTCGCGCAGCAGCTCCAGAGGGAATGGTTCTCCTCGAGAACAACGGTGTGCTTCCACTCAACGGTGTGAAGACTGTAGCTCTCTACGGAACAGGTTCTTATGACTTCATCGCCGGTGGTACCGGTTCAGGTAACGTGAACAAGCCATACATCCGCAATGTAGCTGAGGGTCTCACTGTAAACGGATTTGAGGTAAATCCTGAAATCCAGAAGTGGTACGAGCAGTACATCGCATTGGCTAAGACTAACCTCAGAAACAACGGTGCAGGCGGTTCATCAGTTCTTCTTGGTGACCCTGTAATCTCTGAGATGGAAGTAAGCCGCGACTATATCGAGAGAATGGAGCGCGCAACTGACGTCGCTATCTTCACACTTTCAAGAAATGCAGGTGAGGGTGGAGACCGTTACGCACTCGACGGTGACTGGACTCTTACAGGTCAGGAGCGTCAGCTCATCCAGACCCTTGCTGACGTTTACCACGCAGCTGGCAAGAAATTCATCGTTGTCCTCAACATCGGTGGTGTGATCGAGACTGCATCTTGGAAGCACATTCCAGACGCTATCCTTCTTGCTTGGACTCCAGGTCAGGAAGGCGGTTATGCTGTAGCTGACATCCTCTGCGGCAAGGCTAATCCTTCAGGTAAGCTCCCTATGACTTTCCCTGTAAGCTACCTCGATATTCCTTCATCAGCTAACTTCCCTTACAACTACAAGAATGTACAGACCGGCATGTGGGATTTCCTCTGGGGCGGTCAGAAGAGACAGACAAAGGATGTTGACTACACTGAGTATGCTGAGGGCATCTATGTAGGCTACAGATACTTCCAGAGCGCTGGTGCTCCTGTTTCTTACCCATTCGGCTATGGTAAGTCTTACACAACATTCGAGTACAGCAAGCCTGTTGTAAAGGCAACTGCAGACGGTTTCACAGCTACAATCACTGTAAAGAACACAGGTAAGGTTGCAGGTAAAGAGGCTGTTCAGCTTTATGTTGCCGCTCCTGCAGGTGGTCTTGAGAAGCCAGCGTTCGAGCTTAAGGGCTTTGCAAAGACTAAAGAGCTTGCTCCAGGTGAGGCACAGACTCTTACGATCAACGTTGACAAGTACACTCTTGCTTCATTCAACGAGGCGACTTCAGCTTGGGAGACTGCAGCTGGTACTTACAAGGTGATGTTCGGTGCAAATGCTGCTGACATCCGCGGTACTGCTGACTACAAACTCAAGAAGGCTGAAAGCTGGAAGGTGAACAACGTTCTTGCTCCTGAGCAGCCGATAAATGAACTTTCTCTTGTAAAATAATTCATAACTGTCATTTCGAGCGACCATAAGCAGATTTTTTCCACTCGTTTCGACTCGGTCGAAATGACATAGAATAATTTCAACGATGAAAAGATTAATTACAATAGCTGCGTCCCTGCTGTGGGGCGCAGCTTTGTTCGCTCAGCAGGCATTGGGTCCTGGAACAGGCATCGTATCACCTGAAATCAATGCGGACAACACCGTTACATTCAGATATTACAACCCTAAGGCTGTGACCGTTCAGGTCAGCGGAGATTTCCTTCCAGCACAGAAGATCACTTATGTGCAGAATGGTCAGGAAAGAGTATGGGAAGCACCGGGAAGAGCTGATCTCGTAGAGAGAAACGGGCTCTGGACTTACACTACAGCTCCACTTGAAGGAGAACTCTACTCTTACACCCTCTATGTTGACGGACAGAAGATGATGGACCCTTCCAACATCTATCAGAACCGCGACATCGCCACCTGGACAAACATCTTCACAATAAGCACAGAAGAAGGTGACAAGGGATGGTACTATCAGGTCAATGACGTGCCTCACGGAAATGTTTCTAAGGTATGGTATGACTCTCCTACCCTCGGAATGCAGAGGAGAATGACAGTATACACCCCGGCAGGCTATGAAAAAAACACAAAGACCAAGTACCCTGTACTTTACCTTCTTCACGGATCGGGTGGAGATGAAGATGCCTGGGGTGACCTCGGAAGAGCTGTACAGATTCTGGACAACCTCATCGCTGAAGGTAAAGCCGAGCCGATGATTCTCGTAATGCCGAATGGCGTGTATTTCAACCAGGCAGCTCCGGGAGCAGCAATCAATATGTTCCAGCCGACAATGACCAACAGCCGTTCACAGTCAACTGTTGAGATCGAGGAAAGCTTCCCTGACATCATCAAGTATATCGAGGCCAACTACAGAGTGAAGAAGGACAAGAACAGTCGTGCCGTTGCAGGTCTTTCAATGGGTGGCCGTCAATCGGCTGCGTTGTCAAGAAAGTATCCTACTATGTTCGGATATGTCGGTATGTTCTCAGGCGTCGTACCTCCTGAGGAGAATGACAAGGCTCTCGAGGCTGTGTTTGCAGCTAAGCCAAAGCTCTACTGGATCGCTTGCGGCAAGACTGACGGAGTGATGAAGAACTCCCTCCTTCTTAAGGAGTACTGCGAGGAAAAAGGTTATCCGGTTTCATTCTACGAATCAGAAGGCGGCCACATCTGGCGTAACTGGAGAGAGTACCTGACAATCTTTGCTCAGAAACTCTTCAAATAAGACTTTATCCCCGGCCTGACCGGGGATTTTAACGAAATAAATATATATGAAGACATTGAAACTATTGGCGGCAGCTGCCCTGATGAGCTGCTTTACAGCGAATGCCCAGGAGCTGGTCATCAGAATCGATGATATGGGAGCCCTGCACTCCGTAAACGAAGCAAGCATCGACACCTACAAGAACGGAATCGCACAATCGGCAGAAGTACTGGTTGTAGGTTCCTGGTTCCCGGAGGCCGTAAAGATGCTGAAGGAGAATCCGGGACTTGATGTAGGCGTACATCTTGCCATCACAAGCGAATGGGAGAACGTAAAGTGGAGACCACTTACAGACTGTCCCAGTCTTGTGGATGAGAACGGCTACTTCTTCCCAATGATGGGCCCTAACGCCGCTTATCCCGGACAGTCGATAATGGAGAATATGGCCAATTTCGACATCAACGAGATCGAGAAGGAGTTCCGCGCCCAGATCGAACTGGCCCTCAAGAACATCCCGCAGGTTACGCATATATCAGGTCATATGATGTCCACAGCATTCAACCCTCAGGTGATGGAGGTCGTACAGAAGCTCTCGGAAGAGTACAACCTTCCGTCAATTGACCGCGGAGAGGCA
>JAFZED010000039.1 GCA_017560825.1 Bacteroidales bacterium
ATTGTACTGGATAGAGATATGGAAGCAGCATAGACCGTGGTCGGCGAATACGCCGGCCGACCACTATTTAGTCCTAAGACGCACCATCGCCGGCCAAAATCAGGGCCGACGATTCAAAGCATTCAGCGCGAACGAAACCAAAAGGGTTCGCACTGAATGCTTTGTGCGAATGCTGAGCTTTTGGCAATAGCTGAACTTTGAGCGAATGCTGATTTTGGGACAAGAACTGAACTTCGAGCGAATGCTGATTTTGGGACAAGAAGTGAACCTCGAGCGTATGCTGATCTTTGGGCAAGAGATGAATTTCTAACGTGTGCTGGTCTTTGTTCAAGATCTGAACCATTGTGCGGATGTTAGGTCTCGTCCCAAACCTTAGGCCACGCTCATTGGCCTCCCTAGCCACTCAGAGGCACACTGGTGTGGCCTAAGGTCAGTCTGACCTTAGGCCACGCAGATAGTGAATATATGTAACCAGAGGCACTTTGCCGTGGCCTAAGGTTTGGCACACACTTTTGCGCCTGAGCCCATGTCTATTTCACGTATGTCAAAAGCAGATCCTTATAAGTGGCACCCGGGCTCCAGAATATTCTATCTCTGATAAGAACGCCTTGAAATGCTTTAATGAGCTAGTGCACTTTATAGTTTTTTTACACGCGGTCCCTCCCTAAAGGTTTGGATCGCGTACACTTGCCTTCTGTAAGTGATTGAGTGTCAATGGTTTGTCAAAAGTGCTCGTGCTCGGTCCCCGATTGATTTGCCGACCTGGCCAAATGCTAAGCCAAATGCCAAGCATAATGCCCAGACAAAAGCCAGCCGATTTTAATAATGATATGAGGCTAGGGGATTAAGCACTACACCCGACACGGGTATATACGAAAAAAGGGAAAGCTTGATACATCGCACCGCTACGACCTCCTACCCTTGCTGCGGTCAAGCCCTGGGGGGATTCAGAGGGAGCTGGTCGTGTATGACTTTCCCGGATGCAAAGGTACGCTTTTTTTTATTTGTTGCAAAAAAAAGTGTACCCGGAGTGTCTAAATGCTGTCAAATATGAGAGGCAGGAGGGCGTCAACACTTGAGAATCTCAAAGTTCTGTCTGCTCCGACCAGGATGATGGTGATAGGTCTGCCGCCTTTCTTCTGGTACTCCGCCATCACCTGCCTGCAGGCTCCGCAAGGAGACACTGGTGAGGCCAGGAGTACGCCGTTCTGGCTGGCTGCCACTGCGATGGCAGTAATGGCCTTATCTCCGTAGTTGGCTCCTGCATAGAACATTGCAGTCCTTTCTGCGCAAATTCCTGAAGGATAGGCTGCATTCTCCTGGTTTGAACCCTTGACGATCTGACCGTCCTCGAGTCTTACAGCTGCTCCCACATTGAAGTTTGAATATGGCGCGTATGATGTCTTGGTTGCTTCAATAGCTGCCTCTACGAGTTCCAGCTCGACCTGTTCAAGCTGGTCGGCCGCAGTGTACTCGGTGTAGGCAATTTTTAGTTCTTTGTTTGTCATAACAAATGAATTGAGTTATCTTTGCAATCTTGACAAATATAATGCTTTTTGCGAAATATCATATATAATATGGCAGGAAATGGCGAAATTAAGGTGTGTATAGGCTTGTCCGGCGGCGTTGATTCGAGCGTTGCTGCGCTTTTGCTCAAGCAGCTGGGCTATGATGTCTTTGCATTGTTTATGCAGAACTGGCACGACGCCTCGACTACCCTCCACGGCGACTGCGAGTGGGAGGAGGACAGGTTTGTAGCGGAAATGGTGGCCAGAAAGATAGGCATCCCGTTCTACTTTGTGGACTTGAGCAAAGAGTACCGTCAGAGGGTGGTGGACTATATGTTCGATGAATATGAGAAAGGCCGTACACCGAATCCGGACGTCCTCTGCAACAGGGAGATCAAGTTCGACGCCTTCCTTAAATGCGCAAAAAAGCTCGGTGCAGACTACGTCGCGACAGGTCACTACTGCCAGAAGGCAGAAGCTGTGAATGAGTCAGGCGAGCCTCTCCTTGATGAAGAAGGCAAGAAGATATACAGGATCCTCGCGGGAAGCGACCCGAACAAGGATCAGAGCTATTTCCTCTGCCAGCTCACGCAGGAGCAGCTTTCTCAGGCTATGTTCCCGATAGGGGACATCATCAAGCCTGAGGTAAGGCGTCTTGCCCACGAGGCCGATCTGCCGTCGGCTAACAAGAAGGATTCCCAGGGAATATGCTTTGTCGGAAAGGTCGACCTGCCGACCTTCCTCCAGCAGAAGCTGAAACCCTGCGAAGGCGACGTCGTCGAGGTATACGACGCATATTATGCTGAAAACGAGCAGTATATATATATGAAGAATACGCTCGCGTCCCTCCTCGTAAACGAGTCGGAGAGCGTGAAGATGATCACCGACTACGTGTCAGAGGACAAGGCTTCCCAGACGGCTTCTGTCGGATGTCCTTTCTCGGCTGAGAAGATTGCAGCCCTTTCTGACGAAGAACTTCTGAGACTATCGGAACCGGTCAGATACGAAATCGAATTCAAGACGGAGACCTACAGAAGCGGCAAGAAGCACATAAAGAAGACCCGCTACAAGGAAAATCCGTTTGGAAAGATAGTAGGAAAGCACGACGGAGCACAGTTTTACACAATAGGCCAGCGCAAGGGACTGAACATCGGAGGTCACAAGGACTCTATATTTGTCATCGAAACCGACATTCCTAAGAATATAATATATGTAGGTGAGGGTCACACCCATAAAGGCCTTTCGCGCAGCTGCCTCCGCGTGGCACCGTCCGAGATCCACTGGATACGCCGCGACCTGGCGATGGAGTCCGGCGACATCCGCCGCTATCGCGTACGCATCCGTTACAGACAGCCTCTGCAGGATGCCACAGTGATAATGCGTGAGAACGGAATGTACATCCTCTTCGACACTCCGCAAAGAGGAATCACACCAGGACAGTTCGCTGTCTGGTATGACGGAGAAGAGATGCTGGGATCAGGAGTTATTTAAGGCTTTTCGCAGCGGAAATACCGGCAAGGTAGCCTGTCGAGAATGCGGTCTGGAGGTTGTAGCCGCCTGTGTCGGCGTCAAGGTCCAGAACTTCGCCAGCAAAATACAGCCCTGGGGTCAGTTTTGATTCCAGGGTTTTTGCTGTCAGCTCGTCGAGCGACACTCCTCCTGCAGTGACCACACATCTTTCGTAACCCACATAGCCGACGATTTCCATCTTCCAGGCTTTCAATGCCTTAGGGAGGGTCTTGTGGTCTATCTCTGGAGATGTCCTGATGAATGCCGGAATCAAAGACATCGGGAGAACTTTAGTCAGAAGGATCCTGAAACGGTCCTTGTAGAGCTTGTTAGCATTCCTCTTGTCCTTGGAAATCTCATTCCAGAGCGTGTTGATGCGGACTGTCAGGTCCTCTATCTCTACTGCAGGCTTGAGGTCTATCTCGGCACGTACCTTGGAACCGTTTATAATGGAGTTCACGCATTTGCGGCTGACCTTGAAACCTATAGGTCCCTCTATGCCGCCGTCAGTGAAATCGAGGTCTCCGAATTCGCTGACCGCCAGATTGCCGTCGATGTGGATGTTCAGACCCACATTCTTTAGCTGGTTGCCGCACAGGGCCTCTCCGATTTCAGAGAGAGGTGTGCTTCTGTCGATATGGCCTTTTTCCTGGGTCGTATTCTTGTAGCCTTTCGGTACTATGGCTGTCAGTGAAGGGAAAAGTGACTTGACGCTGTGGCCGAGATCCTTTGCCCACTGGTAACCGTCTCCTGTGGAGCCGGTCTTTGGGTAGGACAGGCCTCCTGTTGCGATGATGAGCTTGCAGGATGTGTACTCGCAGCCGTCAGCGCATTTGATTGAATAGCTGTCTTCTTTGTGGATTATGGATTTGACTTCCTTGTTGCAAAGCACTTCTGCTCCGTTCTGCTGCGCCGCTCTCAGGAGTGCGTCCACCACATCAGAAGCAAGGTGGGATGTGGGGAATGCCCTGTCACCACGTTCTACAGTAGACTCCATTCCGTAGTCTTCCAGAAATTCGATCATCTTTTCCGGATTGAGGTTGTAGAATGAAGGTTTCAGGAAGTTCGGCTTCGGGTAGATGTGGCCTGAGAACTCGTTCCAAGGCTTTACATTGGTGAAATTGCATCGGCCTTTGCCGGTGATCATTATCTTTCTTCCAGGTCTGGCCATCTTTTCGAGTACGATCACTCTTCCCGCCGCTCCCAATATATTTCCTGCACCTGCAGCTGCCATAAGGCCAGCCGCACCGCCTCCGATGATGATAATGTCCGCCGATATCTGCATATAAAACCTTTTACCTTAAATATATCCCCGCAAATTTAGCAAAATATCCTATATTTGTGCCCTTTTATGGAACTATGGAAATTAAACCGATAGCACATATTAGAACTGACTTCCCGGAGAAGTTCGGGATCCCTCGCCAGAGCGGGCTTTCTCCCGAGCTGACGGGCTTTGTCGTGTTCGAGGAAGATTTCCGTGTTCCCGCTGCTGTGGAAGGACTGGACGGCTTTTCGCATATATGGCTGCTCTGGGAGTTCTCCGCAAACAGGCGTTCGTCGGGATGGCAGCCTACAGTGCGCCCGCCAAGGCTCGGAGGCAACAGTCATATGGGTGTGTTTGCGACCAGGTCGCCATATCGCCCCAACCCGCTCGGCCTTTCCTGCGTGCGCCTCGAAAAAGTGATTCCTAACGGTCCCGAAGGGCCGGTCCTGGTGGTACGTGGTGCAGACCTTATGGACGGTACACCTATATATGATATAAAGCCATATATAAAATATGCCGATTCCCATCCTGAGGCTGTCTGCGGCTATGTGGACACTCTTGCGGAAAGAACTGTGAAGGTGGTGGTCCCAGATGAAATCCGCTCAGAATTTGAGGATGAACCATTCTATAGGTCACTCCTTGACACCCTCAGCCTTGACCCGCGTCCATCATACCACGATGACCCGTCAAGAGTCTACGGAATGTCCTATGCCTCTCATAATGTGAAATTTACAGTGGCCGAAGGCGTCCTGACAGTCAAAGAAATATCCCTGGATGATAAAAATCATTAACGACTATACTTATGATCAAGATATTACGTTCATCAATTTTCGCCGGTATATACATCGGTGTCGCCGGTTTCGGCTTCCTTGCCTCCGGCATACAGAGCGAGATCTACGGACCGCTCGTGGGTGCAGTGCTCTTCTGCCTTGGACTTATGGCGGTAGTCGGATATAGGCTCAAGCTTTACACCGGCACAGCCGGATATATCAATAAAAACGAGGTGGGGGAACTTTTCCTCATCCTCCTTGGAAACATCCTTGGATGCTTCCTGGCGGCACTTTTCTCGCGCGTTTCGCCGATGGACATCCAGGCGGCCGCTCAGAATATCGTTGAGCTGCGCCTGCGTACGGGTGCCCTCCGCTGCGGAATCCTCGGAATCGGCTGCGGCCTTCTTATGACCACTGCAGTGACTTTTGCAAAGGAGAAGAACATCCTTCCTCTGCTTTTCGCGGTGCCGCTCTTCATCGTATGCGGCTTCACCCACTGCGTGGCCGACGCCTTCTACTACCTCGCGACCCCGCTCGCATTCTGGAAACTTCACGCGCTTGAAATCCTCGGCGTCTACGTATGCACAGTGCTTGGCAACCTGATTGGCTGCAATCTTTACAGAATCGTACTTGAAAAAACACAATATACCCGCGAATAACTTCATATTCGGAGATATTTTCATTATATTTGTGTGTTTTACGCTAATTGACTAATACTATGGGAAAGATCATATTGACAGGAGACCGTCCTACCGGTAAACTTCATCTTGGACATTATGTGGGTTCACTCAGAAGAAGAGTAGAGCTTCAGAATTCTGGTGAATTCGAAAAGATATTTATTATGATCGCTGACGCTCAGGCGCTTACAGACAATGCTGACAATCCTGAGAAGATACGTCAGAACATCATTGAGGTGGCTTTGGACTACCTCTCTGCAGGACTTGATCCTGAGAAGGTGACAATCTTCATTCAGTCGCAGGTGCCGGAGCTGTGCGAACTTGCATTCTATTATATGAACCTGGTGACAGTGCAGCGTCTCCAGAGAAACCCTACCGTGAAACAGGAAATCCAGCTCAGGGGCTTCTCCGACAACGAGGATGAGGATCAGAACAAGAAGGGAACTCCTGTGGGATTCTTCACTTATCCTATCAGCCAGGCTTCTGACATCACAGCCTTCAAGGCTACGACTGTCCCTGTGGGTGTGGACCAGGCTCCTATGATCGAGCAGACCAGAGAGATCGTGCACAAGTTCAATTCTGTGTACGGACCTACTCTCGTTATGCCTGAGATGATGCTTCCTGAGAACTCAGTATGCTGCCGTCTCCCTGGTACTGACGGAAAGGCAAAGATGAGTAAGTCACTCGGCAACTGTGTGTATCTTTCAAGCACACCGAAGGAGCTCAAGAAGGCTGTGAACAGTATGTTTACCGACCCTAACCACCTTCAGATCGAAGATCCGGGCACAGTTGAGGGCAACGTGGTCTTCACTTACCTCGATGCATTCTGCAAGCCAGAGCATTTTGCAAAGTATCTTCCTGAATATGAGGATCTTGAGGCTATGAAGGCTCACTACCGCAGAGGTGGTCTTGGTGACGGCACCTGCAAGAAGTTCCTTCTCAACATCCTTGAGGAAATGCTACAGCCTATGCGTGAGATCCGTCACAAGTACGAGCAGGACATCCCTGGCGTGTACGAGATCCTGCGCAAGGGATCGGAGAAGGCACGTGCTGAGGCAGCAAAGACTCTTGATGAGGTCCGCAAGGCTATGAGAATCGACTATTTCGGCGATGCCGCCCTCATCGAAGAGCACACAAAAAAGTACAGTGCAAAGTAGAAGTATAGGTTTCGATGGATAAGAATCAGAACATTGAGGAAAGAATCCTGTGGGTTGCTGAAAGACTTTTTCTTGAAAAGGGTTTCAGCGGCACTTCCACTACGGAGATAGCGAAGGCCGTGGGCTGTAACCAGGCCTTGATACACTATTATTTCCGTACGAAGGAGAAGCTCTTCTGGGATGTGTTCACGCCAAAGATGGATCACATCCTGGACTACCTCGACACTCCGTTGCAGGAGGCGGGTGACTTCTTCCAGAAAATCCACAATGTGATCGATTTCTATTTCAGTATCCTTGAACTTGACAGCCGTCTGGCCCCGTTCATCGTGAACGAACTGATTATGCACCCGACAAGATGGTCGCACTTCCGTGACCGCTTCCTTCGTGACGAGCGCAGGAGCAGTGCCTACAGGAAGTTTGAGAAGGCTGTGGAGGATGAGATTGACAGGGGAACGATAAGGGAAATTCAGGCTATAGACCTTCTGATGGACATAATGTCCCTGACGGTTTCCTCGTTCATTGTGGCTCCAAGGGGTTACGCACTGAACGAATGTGACTCAGATGAAAGGACAAAGTACCTTCAGCGTCGCAAGTCAGACGTCATCGGCCTGGTGTTGAATGGAATAAAGAAATAATTGAGAGGGTGACTAATAAGTGATTTGGTCACCTTCTTTCGTGTTTATATGGATATGACAACAATGGCGGTAGGGTAAGTTTGGCTTGGCTCCGTCGGAACAAGTTCCGACTCCGTCCCTCCCACGACTTCGTCGCGGGCCCCTCCCTCTAATATGGCGAGGCCACTGAAAAAGGTCGCAACTTTTAAAGTGTCTGAGATTTTGATATATGAATAACCCTTTGAGATTTTGATTTCCGTTGTGGATTTGCGATTATCAAAGGGTTATTTTTAGTTAAAGTCTTTAGTTTGTGGATATTTCCCCTTTATTTGCTCATCAATTTCATTATCCGTTTGAGATTGACGACAAAAAGGGTCACTGCACCCTGCATTTCCATAGCTGACAGTCCATAGGACTCAGCCCTTGCGTACCCGTGTACGTTTTTGAGTTCAGCATTTTTAGCTTCTATTTTATAACGTTCCTTTGATAGCCGTCGGAACTCAAGACTATTCTGGAACTCTACTTGCTTCTTATGCTCATCAGATAAGATTCTTATCTCTATGCTTTTCCTTGTTGATTCACCAATACATTCACTGCGTAGTTTGCATATGGAACACTTTCTTTGACTCCACCTATATCGGAAGGTTTTATTGTGGTTTTTATTGTCGTTATATTCTCGTTCACTTCCCTTTGCAGATAATATACCCATAGGACACACATATCTATCTGCATCCTTGTTATATGAGAACATAGCATCCAATGCGGATGTTTTAGATTTGTGACCTTGGGTTATCACAGGATTTAACTTTGCAACCACAACAATGTCCCTCTCATTAGCCATTTCAAGATTTTCCTTTCCAGAATAAGCCGCATCTCCAATTATAGTGTCAACTTCAACCCCATTCTTCTCAGTCTTTGTAAGTAAAGATGGGAGTTCCTTTCCATCGGACTTTTCACCTGTCGTTACAGTAGCAGCTGTGATTATTCTTTCCGGAGTCATTGCTATATGTGTCTTATATCCTAAAAATGAAGTCTCCGCTGACTTGTGCCCAGTTCTGGCATCCTTGTCATGAGATATTGGATTGTGAGAACGAACGTCGTCAATCGCTTCTGCAAGATAGTTAATGCTCTCCTTAAGTGCAGGATTGTTGGCTAAAATGGGATCTGACGAAGTAAACTCCATTAGTTCCTCGCAATTTGTTAATTCATCTTTGAGATTATCATTATGATTACTCAACGGCAACAGACTTTCATATTTGCTATCCCAATCTTTTATTCGATTACGCAATGTCTTATTCCTATGTTTGAGCACATCAATGGGTGATATGGGGTTAGCTCTTGATATCGTGTGTGTAGCATCGACAATGATAGACTTACTCGTGATAATGCCTTTTTCGATAGCAACACCAACAGTCTTTGATATTAGCATATCAAGGAGATTTACATCTTTCAACCTCTGGCGTCTGAACTTTGTCAATAAGCTCGGATCTATCACATCATCCTCTGGCATAAGACCGAGAAAACGCTTATAGGACAAATCATATCTTGAATGTTCTACAACATCTACGTCAGAGAAGTTGTCTATGACTTTTATCATAAGATACTTGAACAGCATTATAGGATCTGCTGCCTTTCTACCATTATCTAAACTATACTTATCCTTCAACTCATCATAAATGAAACTGAAGTCAATAAGTTCATCAATAAGTATATACTTGTTATCTTTAGGGATAAGCATGTCATATAAAACTGCATATTCACTAAATTTTATTTCTCCTTGAGTATTAAGCATAACCAATTGTGTTTCAATAATTAAAGATACAAAATTCTATTGATATATGCAAAAAGGAAGAATGCTATCTTACTAATGAAGTAACATTCTTCCTATACTTTTTCAGTGGCCTCTAATATGGCCGAGGGTGGCCATACCATCCAAACTTACCCTACCGCCACTTCCTAGCCCTTTCTATTATGCGGCGACGCAGGTTTTTTGGCAGATTTCCTTGCGTCGCTGCGAGATACCACATCAAATACACCTATATACTCTCGCGACGCAAGTATTTCGCTTGATTTTCTTGCGTCGCTGCACTTTTGATCTGTAGCAGGATACCGTTTGTATACGGAAACTACAATTTTATGTACCACCACTCTCCAAAACACATCAAAAGTCCTAAATTTAGTGGTGGTTGTACACGCAAATGGCATTCCCCTGTATAACGCTATCTATCAGGGTAAGCCAAATAAGGCTAAACGAGCTTAAAAGTGTGTATTCTAAAGTGGGAGGATGGTAGTGATTGCGAAGCGAACGAAGTACTCCGCAATCACTACCCTACTCCCGGTTAAATATATCAATGAAAAAAGGGTGACTAATCAGTCATAAGACTTTTTAGTCACCCCCTTTTTGTCTCGGTGTTGTCCGTTCCACCCTTCCAATCAGTAAAGTATGAGATGTCTTGTGTTATGTACAGGCATTAAGATAAATCACTACCTTTGCTCAATGTTTAAGCGAATTTCAACACTTCTCATAAAAATCGCGACAGGCTTCATAGTGTTAAGCCTGTCGTGGGTTTTGCTATATAAGTTCGTTCCTGTCAAGTGGACACCTCTTATGCTCAAACGAAGCATTCAGAACATAGAACAGAAAGAATATAAGAACATCCGTACTTGGGTTGATATCGAGGATATCTCGCCCGTTATGGTAAGGGCTGTCATAGCCTCTGAGGACGGCCGCTTTATGGAGCATCGGGGATTTGATATTCTCGAGCTTAAGAAAATGAAGAAAGAGCACGAGACCAAGGGCAAGAAGATCCGTGGATGCAGCACCATATCCCAGCAGGTCGCGAAGAACTGCTTCACCTTCTGTGGCCACAGCTGGTGGAGAAAAGGGTTTGAAACCTATTATACCTTGCTGATCGAACTCCTCTGGAGCAAGGAAAGGATAATGGAAGTATATCTGAACATAGCTGAGATGGGTAAGGGAGTCTTTGGTGTGGAGGCAGCTGCCCAGAACTTCTTTGACAGGAGCGCCGCAAAACTGAACACCCACCAGGCAGTATGCATCGCCTGTGTATTACCAAATCCTCTGGTCCGGAGCCCTAAGACAGCTCCGCAGAAGAATAGAAGCAAGTATAATATAACTTACAAGAGAACGGAACAGACCCCATATCCGTTCAAACGCAAATGACACAGATCAAACTTATACAGCCCTTGATGCATATGCGTCCGATGGATACGCACCTGAAGAACAGGATGTCTCCTCCATTGGGACTTTACACGATTGCGGCAATATTCCGAGACAGGTATGAAGTCGTTGTCGAAAACGAGAATGTACGGGCTGTAGATATGACGGATAGTCCTGACATCGTTGGAATATCAGTCAATGTTGACTCATTGCCAAGATCATTGGAAATAGCTGAGACGTATCTCAGCAGAGAGATTCCGGTAGTGCTGGGAGGAATACTGCCAACCACAGCGCCGGAGGAAGTTCCAGAAAGGGACGGTTTGATCATATGCATTGGAGCAGCCGAAGGGACTTGGCCTGATATAATGGATGACCTTCAAAAAGGGACTCTTAAACGAATATATACTTGCCCTCATTCATTCAGCGGTGACAAGATAGTTCCTCCTGCATATGACCTTATGCCTAAAGGGGACTATCTATATCGTAACATTTTCCATACCAGCAGAGGATGTCCTTTCCGGTGTGACTTCTGTTACAACAGTTCCAAGGAAAGGTGGTATGTGAATCGACCTGTGGAAGATGTCATTTCAGAAGTTAAGGCATCGGGAATCAAGCACGTGATGTTCATTGATGATAATTTCATAGGCAATCTCAAGTGGACACGCGAGCTGATGGCCGAGCTTAAGAAAGCAGGTATCCGCTGGAATGCGGCTGTGTCCATCAATGTCGTGAATATTCCTGGCCTGCTGGATGAGATGAAGGATTCAGGATGTAAGGGGCTATTCATCGGTTTCGAAAGTATCAACCCCTCATCAGTCAGTGGCGTTCATAAGGTGCAGAATGATGTCGCTAAATACGAATATGCAGTCGAAGAGATCCACAAACGTGGAATAATGATTAATGCTAGCTTCGTTTTCGGGCTGGACAGCGATACCAAAGAAACATTTCAGGCAACGCTGGACTGGATTGTGAGAAATAAAATAGAGACCGTCACATCTCATATTCTTACGCCATATCCTGGTACAGCCTTGCATAAGCAGATGGAGGAAGAGGGTAGGCTGCTGACAAGAGATCTTGGCCTATATGATACAGCCCACGTAGTTATGCAGCCTAAGAATATGACCCCAGAAGAGCTATATTCAGGATATCTGTGGATATATGACCAGGTCTATAGCCTCAAGAACATCATCAGAAGAATTCCACGATCGCTTTCACAGGTGCCGGCATACCTGATGTTCAATTTCCTTTACAGGAAGTGGGGCCGCTTTACCGACTGGTTATGCGGAAAGATAACCTACGAGAGAATCGGAAGGTGGGGAGAAAAACTGTCCCGATATATATGACGAATGATGATGGGATTCCAAGTTTATTGCCATTGAGATAAACCATAATACAATTAAGACAAAAAAGAACGGCTTTGAATTTTCAAAGTCGTTCTTTTTGTCTCGGGATTATCCGATTACCTTTCGTACTCAACTTTTGCTCTGATTTCTGCAATAGTCTTTACGTATTCTATTACGTTGTCCCTCATAGTGTCTGCCTTATAAGCCGCAAGTGCTTCCCAGCTGTCGAAGTCAGCGATCATCACAGCATCGTATGAAGTCTTTCCCTCATTGCGGTTGATGCCGATTTCAATGTTTGTAAGGCCTGGAACGAGTCCCATAAGGGACTGATACCTTTCTTTGACATCTTCTGCGAGTTCCTTTGGAGTCTTACCATCTGATGGTTTGAACTTCCACATTACACAATAGCGTACCATATCTGTTCAGTGTTTAGTGTTATAAATCAATTTGAGCACTAATTTAAGCAGAATACTTGAGATAAACAAATATTAATTGAAATATATTTTCAGATTCCCGATCAGGTCGGGGATGACGGGAGATCTTACGGCAGGCTCAGGATGACAGTTTCGAATTACGAGGTCGCAAAGAGCGGATATTCGCAGAAAATGTTATCTTTGTAGGATTATGGGCGCACATTCGGAAAATAGCAGACGTATTGTGAAGAACACCCTGATGCTTTATGTCAGGATGCTTGTTCTTATGCTGATCGGGTTCTACACTTCACGTGTGGTTCTCGGTGCGCTTGGTGAGAGTGATTACGGAGTCTATAATGTCATAGGCGGAGTTGTGGCTATGTTTACTGTCATCTCAGGTGCCTTGAACTCCGCAATCTCCAGATTCATCACTTTTGAGCTTGGAAAGGAAGACGGAAATGGTGAAGACAATTCCATCAGCCGAACCTCAAAGCTCAACAAGGTCTACTCTACTGCTGTGCTCATCCAGGCGGCCATCGCGCTGATAGTTGCAGCGGTTGCCGAGCCTGTGGGCATATGGTTCATCAACAATGAGATGACCATCGCTCCGGATAGGATTCCTGCTGCCACTTGGGTGCTGCATTTCTCTGTGCTCTCATTTGTAATAAACCTGCTCAGCGTGCCGCAGATGGCGAGCATCACAGCCCACGAGCGTATGTCCGCATATGCTTACATCGGGCTTCTTGATGGCTTCCTCCGCCTTATGGTGGCGTTCCTCATCCTTCGCGCCCCGTTTGACCGTCTTATAAGCTACGCCGCCCTGATGGCTGTGGTCGTGCTGATAGTACGGATCGCATACGGTGTGTATTGCAGACGTAATTTTGAGGAATGCCGTTTCAGACCTGTCTTCGACGCCAAGCTTGTCAGGGAGATGTTCGCTTTTGCAGGCTGGAATTTTATAGGAGTAAGTTCGGGAGTCCTGAGGGATCACGGAGGAAACATCCTTGTGAACCTTTTCTTCGGACCGGCAATGAATGCCGCCAGGGGAGTGGCTATGCAGGTCTTCACCGCACTTCAGGGTTTTGTTACCAACTTTATGACTGCTGTCAATCCTCAGATTACAAAGTCTTATGCTGCAGGGGATTATGACTATCTTTTCGCCCTGATCAGA
The DNA here is from genome assembly GCA_017560825.1 of Bacteroidales bacterium. Lineage (GTDB taxonomy): Bacteria > Bacteroidota > Bacteroidia > Bacteroidales > UBA932 > Cryptobacteroides. Next base: position 13,608 of record JAFZED010000039.1, read on the forward strand.
AAGTCTTCAAAGATGTCTTTCTATCTGCTTTTCGTGATAGCTCTTCCTGTGCTTTTCAACACTGAGTACCTTCTCGGAATCTGGCTCAAGGATGTCCCGCAGGGCACGGTCCTCTTTGCTCAGCTCTTCCTGATCTTCGCCCTGAGCGAATCGCTGTCGAATCCGATGATCACTGCAATGCTGGCAACTGGCCGCATCAGGAACTATCAGATCATAGTAGGAGGAATACAGCTGATGAATGTGCCTGTGTCCTATGTGCTTCTGAAAGCAGGAGCAAGCGCTCAGAGTACGGTTGCTGTAGCAATAATGATTTCGCAGATATGCTTCTTTGTCCGTCTGTACCTTCTCAAGAGGGAGACAGGCTATGGAGCGGTAGAACATATAAAGAAGGTGTATTTCAATGTCCTGATGGTCTCGGCGGTGGCCTTGGTCCTTCCGCTTGCGGTCTCAGGCCTCACTGCAGCAAGCCCGGCAGACACAGCGGCAGGAGCTTTTGCAAGATTCCTCCTCAGTGCGGCAGTGGCGGTGCTGTCTGCTGGAGTGTCTGTGCTTTACATAGGTTGCACCAAGGATGAAAGACAGGATATATACACATATTTAAGAAAACTGATAAGAAAATGATAAGGATCTCGGACAAGGCAAAATGCTGTGGCTGTCTCTCGTGCGTGAATGCTTGCCCGGCCCAGTGCATAGTACCTCGTCGCGACAGGGAAGGCTTCAACTATCCTGTCGCAAATCCCGATCTGTGCATAGGCTGCGGCAAATGTGAGAAGGTCTGTCCGGTCCTGAACCCTTTGCAGCCTGTCAAGCCTGTCGAGGCATATGCGGCCCGCACGACGGCTGTTTCAACAGTCGGAGGCCAGCGCAGCGGCGACCGCTCCGACGGAAGTTCTTCCGGCGGTATATTCCCGGCTCTTGCGGCAAAGTTCATTGATGACGGTGGTGTCGTTTATGGAGCGGCCTTCGCGCCGGATCTTACAGTTGAGCATATCGAGGTTACCGACAAGGAAGGTCTTGAGAAGTTGAAGGGATCAAAATACGTCCAGAGCGAACTGTATTCTGCCTATGAAGAGGTAAGGGACCATCTGAATGAGGGCAGGAAAGTACTTTTCTCGGGTACTCCTTGCCAGACAGCAGGCCTGAAAAAGTACCTCGGAAATCAGACTGAAGGCCTCCTGACAGTGGATGTAGCTTGCCACGGCGTACCGAGTCCGGGCCTTTGGGAGAAGTACTTGAAAGCCTTTGAAGAGTCACACCAATGCAAGCTTAAGTCTGTGAATTTCAGGGATAAGACCCGTAGCTGGAGGCATTATGATGTACTCTACACTAAAGCTCCGCAGGAGGGTGACGTCAAGCCGGAAGCTATAAGGATAGCGGCGGAGGATGATATATACCTGTCCCTTTTCCGTCAGGATATGACCTTGCGTCCGTCGTGCTACAACTGTCCGGCAAGGAACGGACGAAGCGGCAGCGACATCACTTTGGCTGACCTCTGGAGCGTGCATAAAGTGGCTCAGCATATGGATGATGACAAGGGAGTGTCTCTGGTTCTGGTCAATTCCGAGCAGGGAAAGGCGCACCTTGAGGCCTTGGCGATCGAAGAAATATGCAGGATTGATCCTTCAGAAGCAGTAAAGGAAAACGGAGGCTTTGCAACCTCAATGCAGATGCCGCCACGAAGGGAGGAATTCTTCAAGGGCGTCCACTCGGCAAAGAACCTCATCAAGTATATGAAGGACTACGTCATAAGAACACCGCTACATAAAAAGATATACAGGAAGGTCCGCAGGGCTCTTTCAAAAATTAAAAGGAGAGTGGTAAAATGAATATAGCGATAATCACACTGCCGCTTCACACCAACTACGGCGGCCTTCTGCAGGCATATGCGCTGAAGTATAAGCTTGAGCAGCAGGGATATAGGGCCGATGTCATCGACCTCAAGGACAAGATGCCTGCGCCGAAGGGACTGAAGGCGCCTTTCATATATATCCGAAGGATGGCCTCGGCCATATTCAAGGGCACGGAGGTCTTTCGCGAGAAAAGGTACGCGAGGGAACTTCCGGTCGTCGCAGCGAACACGTCAAGGTTCGTCGACGAATATATATCCCCTCGTCTGATCGACGGATATAAGGATATAAAGGAAGGGGAGTACGACGCCTTCGTCGTCGGCAGCGACCAGGTGTGGAGACCGCTCTATTTCAGGAATATAGAGGATGCCTTTCTGAGGTTTGCAGAAGGCTGGGATGTGAGGAGGATTGCTTATGCGGCCTCATTCGGAACTGACCGTTTGGAGTACGAATATACGCAGCTGGAAGCCTGCGGAAAGCTTCTGGAGCAGTTCGACGCTGTTTCGGTGCGTGAGGATTCGGCCGTGCAGATGTGTGAAGAGTGGCTTGATTATGAGGGTGCTGTGCACGTTGCAGATCCTGTAATGCTTCTGGATGCATCGGAGCTGGCAGAGCTTGTGAAAAGGGCAGGCGAGTCCGAAGGACACCCTGCCGCTGGCAGGATACTGACCTATATCCTTGATCCTTCCAAAGAGAAGTCAGCTGCAGTGGACTTTATCTCGAGGGTTTCGTCTGCGCAGGTCTATGACGCTTCGGTAAATCCATATACGCGTGAACTTCCTCTGAATGAGCGTGTTGTGCCGTCGGTGGAAAAGTGGATTGCCGGTTTTGCAGAAGCTGATTTCGTGGTTACGGATTCTTTCCACGGCTGTGTGCTTTCTATACTTCTGCATAAGAAGTTCCTGGCTGTGGGAAATTCAAGAAGAGGTATGGCAAGACTGTCTTCTCTTCTGAATATGTTCGGACTTGAGGGAAGGCTGGTGCACGGGATCGATCCGGAAGATGACGGAGAGTATTTCCTTTCAGACATTGACTGGGAGGCTGTAGAAGAAAAGTTGAAGGCGTTCAGGGAGCATTCGGAAAAGTTCCTTGTTGATGCCCTTTCAAAAAGATAAGCTTATGGATAAGAACAGGTTGAGCATCATCATTCCGGTCTATAATGCCGAGGAGTATCTGGACAGATGTCTGGTGAGTGTCATTGAGCAGAGTTTCAGTTCGTATGAAGTCATCCTGGTGGATGACGGAAGTACGGATTCGTCTCCTCTTATATGTGACCGCTATTCGGCCACCGATCCTCGTTTCAGGACTATCCATAAAAAGAACGGTGGAGTCAGCAGCGCAAGAAATGCGGGTCTGGATCTGGCCAAGGGCGAATTCATAATGTTTGTGGATTCGGACGATATGCTTTTGCCTGATGCGGTGGAAAGGATGTTTGAAGGCGTTGTAAATGAGGATCTTGTCGTCGGAGGATATACTGGATTCATCGGCGGGGTTCCGCATAAGGAAGTTCTCCCGCATAGTGACAGAGTGTATTCGGCGGCTGAGATGAATATGTTCTTTGACGAGAACATCAGAAGGAACTGCGAGATGCTCGACGCTCCTTGGGCCAAGATGTTCCGTCGCAAGACCATCGGCGACCTGAGATTCTGTACAGACCTCCAGTATGCTGAAGACAAGCTGTTTGTGTTCGGATTCTTTGCGAGATGTCGTTCTGCAAGGACCTGTCCGGTGCCGGTCTACGGCTACTACATCAGGCCGGGATCACTGGGAAGCGACATCAAGTCAGACTTCCATCTCATCCAGCTGCGCCGTTTCCTTCCAAAGTATGCTGCTGTACTTGAGGAACTTACTCAGAAGTACCCTTCGAGTGTCAGACTTGCTGCCCTTTATCACGGAGACCTTGTCGGACGCTATGTGTGCCGCATCCTTAATATATTTATGTGCAGGAAGACAGCGCTTCTGGATGAAGGTTACCTTGGTTTCCTATATGACCTTATGGATAAGGACAACCGTCTTGGATTATTTTCAATCCGTGCCGGACAGGTGTTCAATATATTGCTGTATAAGATAGGAAAGGTGAAGTTTTCCATCAGCTCCTATCATCTCATCTCTAAGATAATGTCATTGTTCAATGCTTAGGATCGCAGTCATATTCGAGAGCAGCCCTTTTGACAGAAAGGGGCTCTTCAATGCAGTGCACAACCGTGTGAAGCACCTTGCCGCATCGGGTAAATGTGAGGTGGATGTCTTCTGTGTGCATAGTCGGGACAATGCCCTTACCCGTCGCCTGAGACACACTCCGGAAGTTGAGGTGACAGATGAAGTGGTAATAGATGACATAAGGTACAGCCTTATGTGGTACCGTTTCTCGATTTTTGATCATCTGACTGTCAACAAGTTGCACCTTAGACCCTTCTTTTTCTCGTGGTTTATGGACAGGGCGGTAAGGGTACTTGAGGGATATGACCGCATAGTGGCTCATTCGTTTACAGGTGGTCTGCTTGCTAAAGCTGCTTTCAAGCGTTACGGCGTGCCATATTTCGTCACTTGGCACGGATCTGATGTCCATACACATCCTTGGCGCAATCCTTTGATACTCAAAGAGACACGCGCTGTAATGGAAGGGGCTTCCTGCAACTTCTTTGTAAGCAAGGCTTTGATGACTGCCTCAGACAGGATTACAGCTTCAGCAAAGAAAGATGTTCTTTATAACGGAGCCTCTGAGCAGTTTGTAAGGCTTCCGGATGCTGAAAGGACAGCACTTCGAGAGAAATATGGACTTCAGACAGAAGAAAAGGTTGTGGCTTTTGTCGGAAACCTTGTGGCTGTAAAGAATGTGTCCACTCTATATGGAATCTTCAGCAGAGTCAGGGAACAGTACGACGGACCTCTGAGATTCTGGATCATAGGCGACGGAAAACTCCGTAAGAATGTTGAGAGTGACTTCGCTGCCGAGGTAGCTTTCCCTGTCAAGTTCTGGGGCAACGTTCCTTCTGAAGAAATGCCGGGCATAATGAACTGCATTGACGTTCTGGTTCTGCCAAGCCTGAACGAAGGCCTGCCTCTGGTCTGCGCCGAAGCTCTCGCCTGCGGCGCGAACGTAGTCGGCTCAAATGTCGGAGGCATTCCGGAAATCATAGGAAAGGCTTACACGATTCCTCATCCTGATCTGGAGGATACTTTTGCAGCCTGGATGGCAACAAAGGTGACCGACCTTCTGCAAATACCAGAACACCAGCCACTTCCGGACTATATCTCCTGGACAGCAACATCGCAAAAAGAATACGACTGCCTGAAGTAGACAGTCGTATTCTTTATTTTTCGAGTCCATCAAGATGCTGGAGGATGTCATCCCAGATGGCTTGCTTTCCGGTTTCGTTGAGGATTTCGTGGCGGAGTCCTTCGTAGGCTTTTGATGTGACTTTGGTGTAGCCGTGAGATTTCATATGGCTGACTGCTTTGTCGAAATCCTTGAGGCTCATTATGCAAGGGTCTTCTGAGCCAGCGATGAAATGAATCGGAAGTTCTGGCTTGGAGACCTTCCAGCCTTTGTCCGAGTAGGTGTCTTGCATAAGATTGAACAGGCCGATGAAGCCGTTGGCTGTGAATGTGTAGCCGCAGAGTGGACTCTCATTATATATACTTACATTTTCCTTGTCGGTCGAGAGCCAGGCGTTCGGGCCCTCAGCACTGAACTTCTTGTTGTAGCCGTCGAAGGCCATCTTCTGTATGATTGCTGGCCTGTGTCTGTCGCCCTTGATTGCCGCAATGAGTCTTGTTAGCAGCTTTCCTGCACCTGCGGCAGGATTAGCGCTCGGGCTTCCGCAGACTATGAGGGAGTCGATGGTGTCATCATATCTCTTTGTGTATGAACGTACTGCGAGTGATCCCATACTGTGGCCGAAGAGGTGGCAGGGGAGTCCGGGGTGCAGCTTTTTCATCTCCTGATTGACAATGAGAAGGTCGTCAACCAGTGCTTCATAGCCTCCTGTGTAGAAATATCCAAGATCTTCGCTGCAGAGGACGGATTCTCCGTGACCTCTGTGGTCGTTGATGACGCAGATATAGCTGTTGCTGCTGAGGAATTCCATAAAAGGAAGATACCTTTCCTTGTGCTCGCACATTCCGTGGGCGAACTGGACGATGCCTTTGGGCTTGATTTCCTCGACGGGATAGGTTGCAAGACAACTGATCTGAAGACCGTCCTGGCGTGACGGAAGACTGAAGGTTTGATGCATAGTGTGTCGGTTTTATGTTCTATAGGAAATGCTTCATTGTACGAGGCAGTTGAGAGGTAAACTTCATAACCTTTCCTGTCCACGGATGGATGAATGAGAGAGTGCCGGCGTGGAGTGCAAGGCGTCCTATCGGGTTGCTGGAAGCTCCATATTTTCGGTCTCCGGCGATAGGATGGCCGATCCAGTGCGAATGGGTACGGATCTGGTTCTTTCTTCCAGTCTCCAGTTCGAACTCTACGAATGTGTACTTCAAGTCATTGATTTCGACACGCTTGAGTGTCTGACAATGTGTTGCGGCGAACTGCCAGTCCTTGCGAGGCGGCTTTGACGGGTTGTCCCCCTTTTCGAATGGGAAGCAGTGGACTTTCATCGACTTCTTGTTCTCGTACAGCCAGGACTGGATCCATCCCTCGTCTTCGTCCACCCATCCCTCGATGAGGGCTGTGTACTTTCTTTCCTGCACTGCCTCGTTCCAGTTCTCCTGAAGCGAGATCTTCGTGTCCTGGTCCTTTGCAAACACGATCACACCTGATGTGTCGCGGTCCAGTCTGTGCACGATGAAGATCTTTCCGGCATAGTCATATATCCTTGAATATGCTGTGTCTTCGCCTTCTTTCCCTGTCGACATCGTCAGCAGGCCGCTCGGCTTGTCTGCCACGATAAGCCACTGGTCTTCATATATAATCTCAAGGTCGTCCCTTTGTCTTTTCTCCTTTCTCATAAGTGAACCATTTCCACAAAGATAAAAAACTTTTGATTATCTTTGCAGATTATGTATGACTTAACTACCATATGGGATCCGCTTCGTAAAAAGCACGTCGCAATGACTCCTGAAGAGAAGGTGCGTCAGTGGTTCATAGGCAGGCTGGCCGAGGACATAGAGGTGCCTCTGCATATGATGATGAGCGAAGCAGGATTCAAGCTCGGCGACAAGCAGTTCCGCGCAGACATCCTGGTCTATGACCGTCAGGCAAGGCCGGTCGTGGTGGTGGAGTGCAAGAGGCCGGAAGTGGAGCTCACCAAGGAAGTCCTCGAACAGGCGGTCCGCTACAATATGGTGCTGAATGTCAGATATATAATAATCACTAACGGGTTGAGAACCCTTATATGTCGCAGAGAAGAAAAGGACGGAAATATACAATATGTTCCTGCCGCTTCGCTGCCGGTATATTCTGAAATGATATGTCAACAATAACACAAGGATTTCTGGATCATAAGATCTTTTCAATCGTATCCGAAGTCGCCGAGTCCCTCGGCGTCAGGGCTTTTGTCATCGGAGGATATGTGCGTGACTGCTTCCTGGGCCGTCCGAGCAAGGACATAGATATAGTGGTGGAAGGCAGCGGTATCGCTCTGGCAGAAGCGGTCGGTGAGAAGGTGCGCAGCAATGTGTCTGTCTTCAAGAATTTCGGTACGGCAATGCTCAGATTCCAGGGCATAGAGGTGGAATTCGTAGGAGCCAGAAAGGAATCCTACCGCAGGGATTCACGCAAGCCCATAGTCGAGGACGGAACCCTCGAGGATGACCAGCTCAGAAGAGACTTTACCATCAATGCGATGGCCTTCAGCCTCCAGAAAGATGACTTCGGTGCCCTTGTGGACCCGTTCGGAGGCATAAGAGACCTGGCTGCAGGCATTATCCGTACTCCTCTGGATCCGGACACAACCTACAGTGATGACCCTCTCAGAATGGTCCGTGCCATCAGGTTTGCAACCAAACTCTCTACGCCGGAACAGACATTCACGATAGTTCCAGAATCACTTGAATCAATCGCCCGTAACCGTCAGAGGATGGAGATCCTGTCGAAGGAAAGGATAGTTGAAGAGCTCAACAAGATGCTCGTAACCCCGAAGCCTTCCATCGGATTCCAACTCCTTGATCAGACCGGACTTCTTGACTACATCCTTCCGCAGCTTGCAAAGCTTAAAGGCGTGGAAAGTGTTGATGGAAAGGGACATAAGGAAAACTTTACCCACACCCTTGAGGTGCTCGACAATGTAGCAGAGGCAGAGATGCAGGCCATAGCTGAAGGTACTCTCAAAGATTACCTTTTCGAAGACGGTGTCGAAGTGGAAAAGGTAAGAACCGAGCCTAACGTGTGGCTCAGATGGGCTGCTCTCCTTCACGACATTGCAAAGCCTGCTACAAAAAGATACGATCCGGCTCTGGGATGGACCTTTCACGGTCACGAGGTTGTGGGAGCGAGGTGGATTCCGAAGATCTTCCAGGGTCTGAAGATGCCGCTCAACGAGAAGATGAAGTATGTCCAGAAGCTTGTGAATCTTCATCTGCGACCTATAGCCCTTGTAACTGAGGAAGTTACGGATTCGGCTGTGAGAAGGCTCCTCTTTGATGCAGGCAATGACATCGATGACCTTATGCTTCTTTGCAGCGCCGACATCACCTCGAAGAATCCGCGCAAGGTGGCAAGGCTCAAGTCCAACTTCGAACTTGTCAAGACCAAGCTTGTTGAGGTCGAGGCCAAGGATGCGATCAGAAACTTCAAGAACCCTATCACCGGAGATTATGTGATGGATCTCTTCGGTATCGAGCCGAGCAACGTCATCGGCCAGCTCAAGGAGGCTGTAAAGAACGCCATCCTTGACGGTACCATCGAGAACAACTTCGAGGCGGCAGACGCATTTATGCGAGAAAGAGCCGCCGAAATCGGAATGTATCCGGTGAAATAATGGACTTAATAGATAAATATATATCGTATGTTAGGGACGTCAGGCGCTATTCCGAAAGGACGGTGTCCATATATTCGGACGTCCTTGATGATTTTGTGCGGGTGACGCACGGCGGCGCTGATGTCTCCGACGGTGAACTTCTTGCCTCGCTGAATCCTTCGGAGATAAGGTCATATGAAGTGAATATGCTGGATTCCGGCAAATCTCCCAGAACCGTCGGGCTCCATCTGTCTGCCCTGAGCGGTTTCTGCCGTTACCTTGTTTCCAAGGAACTTCTCAAGTCCAATCCGGTGAAGCTCGTACCTAAGCCTAAGCAGCAGAAACGCCTTCCGTCCTTCTTCCGAAAGGAGGCTCTTGAGGAGTATTTCAATATGACTCACGAGGTGGTCTTCGACCGTACGGCTCTTGAGGCCTTCAAGCTCGAACCCGATACAAAAAGCGGAACGGAAATATATAAAAGCCGTCTGGACCGTCTCATTGTGTCTGTGCTCTACAACCTGGGTCTTCGTCGTTCCGAGTTGATAGGAATGAACGTCGGAGATGTCGATTTTGGCAGAAAAGTTGTCAAAGTGAGGGGAAAGGGAGATAAAATGAGAGAAATTCCGGTTTTAGATGTGTTGTGTGAGGAAATTTTATTATATTTGGAAGCAGTTGAGGCGATGTGCGGTGGGAAAAGGTCTTTGAAAGAGCCGCTGCTTGTCACCGGCCGGGGACAGAGATTGTATCCGGGCTATGTGGACAAGGCAGTCAAGAGCGAGCTTGGTGGTGTCAAGGGCATAACGGGAAAGAAATCTCCTCACGTCCTGCGCCATTCTCTCGCAACCGGACTGCTGAACGAGGAGGCGGACCTGAACTCCATAAAGGAGCTTCTGGGACACTCTTCACTCGCGGCAACTCAGGTCTATACTCACAGCAGTATCTCCCGACTGAAGGATATTTATAAATCAGCCCACCCAAGGGCAAAAAGCGGAGGTAAAAATGGAGATTAGAGTTCAGAGCATCAAGTTCAATGCAGATCAGAAACTGTTGGACTTTATCGAGAAGAAGTTTTCTCGTATCGAGAAATTCTATGATGCGGTAACAGGAGTGGATGTGGCGCTTTCATTGCTTCCAGATCACGAAAACAAGAACGTAAAGGTGCAGGTGCACATCCCTGGCAACACCATCGTGGTCGAGAAGAATGCTAAGACCTTCGAAGACGCAGTTGTCGATTGCGCCGACATTCTCAAGGAAAAGCTTGTAAAAGCAAAGGAGAAAAAAGCAGAATAAGATAGAATTCAGGAAATTTGATGAAGCAGCCGGAAGGTTGCTTCATTTTTTGTGTAATTCTGTGTATCTTTGTAGGATTATGGCAAAAGGTTTTACAGAGGTTGATTCTCTTTGCAGGGAAATCGTGAAGGATGCGCGTAACGGCATCTTCAAGCCGGTTTATCTACTTATGGGTGATGAGCCGTATTATGTTGATATGGTGTGCGATGCAATCCTTGAGCACTGTCTTGACGAGAGCGAGCGCGACTTCAATCAGACGGTCTGCTATGGCGCTGATGTAACCGCTGACGCGGTCATATCAGCTGCCCGCCGCTACCCGATGTTTGCCGAACGTCAGCTCGTGGTCGTGAAGGAGGCGCAGATGATGAAGTCGCTGGAGGAACTGGCCATATATTGTCAGAAACCTCTTGAGTCTACTGTCCTTGTCATCGCAATGCACGGAGCAAGTGCCGACAAGAGGAAGTCTCTGTACAAGACTGTCTCAAAGATGGGTGTCGTTGTGGAGTCTCCTGTGCTGAGGGACTATGAGATGGCAAGATGGATCTCTATGTTCTATCAGACCAAGGGACTGAACATCGCTCCGGATGCAGCGGCACTTTTAGGAGAGCACGCGGGAACGGACCTGAACAAGATTGCGATCGAGACCGAGAAGATGCTCAAGAATCTCCCTGAGGGAACAACCCAGGTGACTGCCGTCGACATCGAGAAGAACGTGGGCATAAGCCGTCAGTTCAGCATCTTCGAGCTTACAAAGGAACTTTCGATGAAGAATGCGGAAAAGGCCCTGCGTATTGCAGCCTACCTTGGCTCGTCTGCGAAATTTGCGATGCCGGCAGCTGTAAGTGCTTTATATACACATTTTTATCGTATATTAAAGTACGGTGCAATGCTTATGCGCAATCCTCGCCCTGCCAATGACCAGAAGGCGAAGGTGCTGGGCGTTAACCCGTATTTCTTTGCCGAATATGACACGGCGGTCCGTAACTATCCCGTGAAGAAGTGTATGGCTGTCATAGCCCTTCTCAAGGAGTACGACTACAAGGGAAAGGGCGGAGATGTAGGAGAGGCGACACCGGCAGAACTGATGGTGGAGCTTACAGCAAGAATATTAAACAGATAAGAATATAATGGAACTTATTAAATGCAGTAATGTCTGCAAGAGCTTCGGTGAAAAGGTTGCTCTTGACAATGTGTCCATAGAAATACCGAAAGGTAAGATCTTCGGACTTCTTGGACCTAACGGTGCCGGAAAGACGACACTGATCCGTATAATCAACAGGATTACTATCCCCAATTCGGGCGAAGTCCTTTTTGACGGTCGTCCGATCACTCAGGATGATGTGGAGAAGATAGGCTACCTTCCAGAGGAAAGAGGACTTTACAGAAAGATGAAGGTCGGTGACCAGGCTATGTATTTTGCCCAGCTTAAAGGTATGTCTTCACGCGAGGCTGCTGCAGAGCTCAAGAAGTGGTTCGTACGTTTCGGCATCGAGAGCTGGTGGAACAAGAAGGTAGAGGAGCTTTCAAAGGGTATGGCTCAGAAGGTTCAGTTCATCACTACAGTTGTCCACAAGCCTTCACTCCTTATCCTTGATGAGCCGTTCTCAGGCTTTGACCCGGTGAATGCCCAGGTGATCCGCGAGGAGATCCTCCGTCTTAAGGAAGAGGGCTCGACCATCATCCTTTCAACACACAATATGGAGTCTGTTGAGGAACTTTGCGACAACATCGCCCTCATCAACAAGTCTCACGTTGTCATCTCCGGAGGCGTTGAGGAGATCCGCCGCAAGTACGGCAACAATAATGTGGAACTTATCTACACTTCGGCTACACCTCTTGCTTCTGTCGAGGGCGTCTTCAATGTGCTTTCTGATGTTGCCGAAGGAGCAGGTGAGAGACACACTGCAGTGCTTGAGATCCTCGAAGGAGCAAAATCGAACGATGCAATACAGCAGATCATTGCCCAGGGTGCAGGCGTAAATTCGTTCAAGGAACTTGTTCCGCGTATGAACGACATATTCATCAAACTTGTAACAGAGGAGGAGTAACGCTATGAAAATCAGAAACATAAAGACTATAATCGCAAGAGAATACCTTACAAGGGTAAAGAAGAAATCATTCCTTCTCACTACTTTCCTGGTACCTGTCCTTTTCGCGGCTATGTGTATCCTGCCGAGTGTGATTATGTTTATGGCCAAGGACACAGGCAAGAAGGTAGCCGTGATCGACAACTCAGGCATAGTTATGCCATACCTTGCGGACACTGAGGAAGTAGACTATGAGGATTTCACAGGACATTGCGCTGACAGCCTCAAGCTCCAGTTCGACACTTACGGACTCGATGCTCTTGTAGTTGTCTCGGAAATTAATCCGGAAGCAAATAGCCTTTCTGTAGCGTCGTACTCATTCAAGCCTATGAGTATGACAATGAAGGAAGGACTCCAGGCAAGAATCGATGATGCAGTGGAAGACTACCGCCTTGCTCAGTACGAAATTGATGATCTTAAGCAGATTATGGAGGATGTTAAGTCAGATGTGACCATCGCGACCTACACCCTCGGTGAGTCCGGCGAAGAGAAGATCACGTCTTCAGAGGTATATATGATCATATCTATGATTCTTTCCATCATAATATATATGTTCATCGCTATGTTCACCGGTATGGTGATGCAGAGCGTCATCGAGGAGAAGGCGAGCAGGGTAGTGGAAGTGCTCGTGTCTTCTGTGAAGGCAACAGAGCTTATGTTCGGAAAGATCATCGGTGTGGCTTGTGTGGCACTGACACAGTTCTTCCTGTGGATCCTTCTTACTGTGGTTCTCGTAGGTGGAGTCTCTGCCTTTGTAGGACTTGACAGCCTTATGGGAGATCCGGCACAGCAGGAGCAGATGATGCAGATGGCCGGCTCGATGGGAGGTGTGGATATGGCACAGATGGCGGATATGGCAGCCCAGGAGGAAGGTCTTGGAGCCATCATCAGCACCCTCAGAGACATTAACTACGGTCAGCTCATCTTTGCATTCATCGTTTACTTTGCTCTCGGTTACCTTCTTTACGCATCATTCTTTGCTGCAATCGGATCAGCTGTGGAGAATGAGGCTGACACGACACAGCTCCAGATGCCTGTAACAGTGCCGCTTCTTCTGGCCTTCTTCATCGCATTGTACGCATTCAATGCTCCCGACAGCCAGCTTGTGTGGTGGGGCTCGATGATTCCGTTCACATCTCCGATCGTGATGCTTGCGCGCATTCCGTTCGGTGTTCCGATGTGGGAGCTTGCTCTTTCCATAGCTCTTCTCGCAGCAACTTTCCTTGCTTGCGGATGGCTTTCTGCAAAGATTTATAAGATCGGTATCCTTATGTTCGGCAAGAAGACGACATTCAAGGACCTTTGGAAATGGTTGAAACAGAATTAATCATATGAAGAGACTCATTATTTCCTCTCTCCTTCTCGCGGTAGCTTTTGCGGCTTCCGCTCAGGAGTACGAATGGGAGGCTGTCGAAGTCGACGGCAAGTTGACCGGAGTTGTCTCTCCGTCAAAGGACAATGTGGCAGAGACAACAGGCTATTTCGAGGGCAGACGTTATGTTGCTCCCAATGGAAAAACCTACAAAAAGAATTCGATTGTAGCAAAGACTGCACGTACTGTCCTGGATGCTCAGCCGGCTATGGCTCGTGTAAAGGATGTGATCGGCTACTCTACAGAAGCAATGAAGGCATCCTATCCGGAAAGTGCCTTGTCTGATTGGTTTGTGGACATCATTATGGCCAAGACCGAAAAGCTTTCAGGCAAGAAGGTGCATATGGGAGTGGTAAATTTCGGCGGTATAAGAGTGGATATGCCGAAAGGAGACATCATTCTCGATGATATGCTTTCTATGTTCCCGTTCAAGAACCAGCTTGTCTATGTCGAGCACACCGGAAAGCAGATCCGTGCAATCCTTGAAAATATGGCGGCTGACAGGTTCGAAGTGCTCGGAGGAGTGCGCGTTGTTGCAGATAAGGGTAAACTTGTCTCAGCAGAGATAGCAGGTGAGCCTATCGATGACGATAAGGTCTACGGAGTCGCTACCATCTCCTTCCTTCTTGACGGTGGAGACGGACTCACACTCAAGGAGAATGCAGTTTCGGTGACATCTTTCCCGGAGGTAGACGTCATCGATGCAGTACTTGAGTATGTGTATGCGGAAACTGCAGCCGGAAGACCTATCGAGTATAAGGTTGACGGACGTGTAAAGGTAAATGACTATAAAAAGAAAAGAAAATGAGACATATATTTTTGACAGTACTTGCAGCTGTGATGACATTCTCACTTTCTGCTCAGGATCTTACAATTCTGCATTTCAATGACACTCACAGCCACATCGATCCGCAGAGGTCGGGTGACCTACAGGGTCGGGGCGGAGTGATCGAACAGGCTGCATTTATCGAGCAGGTGCGCAAGGAGGAAGGAAAGAGAAATGTTCTTCTTCTCCACGCAGGCGATTTCGGTCAGGGAACATCATATTTTACAGAACTCGGCGGAAACATCGAGATCGATGTGATGAATGATTTGGGCTTTGATGTCGTTACCCTTGGTAATCACGAGTTTGACAACGGCGCAGCAGAACTTGCACGCCGTCTGAAGAATCTTAAGGCAGACGTGGTCTGTGCAAATTATGACTTCACAGGCACTTCACTTGAGGGAATCGTAAAGCCTTACACCATCCTCAAAAGAGGTGGAAAGAAGATAGGTGTGATCGGACTTCTTACAGATGTCTCAAGTGTGGTGGACGTCAGTATGGCACAAGGTATTCAGTACCAGGAGCCTGCACCGATTGTAAATAAACTTGCAGACTTCCTCAAGAACAAGAAGAAATGCGACCTCGTGATCTGCCTGAGCCATCTTGGACACGGCGGCGACAAGAGGCTTGCGGGACAGGTCCGTAATGTGGACATCATCGTGGGCGGTCATTCGCACACTCATCTTGAGGACATCCATCACGAAAAAGATCTGGACGGAAAGGATGTGAAGATCGTTCAGAACTGGAAGTGGGGACTTAATGTGGGTAAACTTACTTTGGATTTCTAATGGGATTTCTTGAACTTCTCATCATTGCTGTGGGCGTCTCTATGGACGCCTTTGCAGTTTCTGTCTGCAAAGGCCTTTCAGTGAGCAGGGTGCGTCCGCAGCACGCTTTGAAGACAGGACTGTGGTTTGGAGGTTTCCAGGCCTTGATGCCTGTGATCGGCTACTTCCTGGGAGTCAGTTTTGCCGATCTGGTCTCTTCAGTAGACCATTGGATCGCCTTCGTCCTCCTGGCTATAATAGGAGGCAATATGGTAAAGGAATCTTTTGAGAAAGAAGAGTGCTGTACTTCTGCAGATTCCGATTTCTCGTTCAGGGTTATGTTGGCAATGGCGATAGCGACAAGCATAGATGCCCTTGCAATCGGTGTCTCATTTGCCTTTCTTGGTGCAAACATTTGGACTGCAGTGCTGTGCATCGGACTTGTGACGGGAGCGTTTTCTGCTGCCGGAGTCTATGTGGGCAACATCTTTGGAAGAAAGTATAAGTCAAAGGCAGAGTTTGTCGGAGGCGCAATCTTGATCGCAATGGGTCTGAAGATCCTCATTGAACATACATTGCTTTAGAAAAGGAAATTGCACATCAGCGGTCTCTGCGGCTGAAGAACATAGAGATGACAATCATCAGAGGGAATATTTCTACACGTCCGAGGAACATATCGAACGTGTAGATTATTTTTGCTGCCATTGGCTGCGCGGCGTAGTTACCCATAGTTCCCAAAGCTCCTGTTCCCGGGCCGACATTTCCCAATGAAGCGACCGAGCCTGAAAAGGCTTCAGAAAGTTCCACTCCGCAAAGGAGCAGGGCTATCAGAGAGATGACGACAATGGCGAAATATATGACTATATATAGGAATACCGATGAGACAAGCTCTTCACTGACCACGTGGCCTCCTACCTTTGTTCTGAACATCGAGTGAGGGTGCAGTCTCTTATTGGTGTCGTTGGCAAGAGCCTTGAATGAGATCAGGACTCTGTCAGCCTTCAGACCTCCTGTTGTGGAACCTGAGCATCCGCAGTGGAAGGCTGCGAATATCAGGAGCGCATTGGCCATTGCAGGCCAGACTGAATTGTCACTCTGTCCGAATCCTGTTGTGGAGATGAAGCTTATGGTCTGGAATGAGCCTGCCATCAGACACTCACCCCAGCTTCCCTGGGAGTCGACCCTTAGAACAAGTGAAACAAGTACAGCCACAACTGCAATCACTCCGAGATAGTACCTGGTGACCGGATGTCTCAGAGGCTTGAGCGACCTGTGGATCACTGTCGCATAAAGGACTCCGAAATGCATTGATGACAGGGTCATAAACACCATAAGGATGATGTTGATGATGTTTGAGTCATAGTGCATTACAGACAGGTTCCTGGTGCTGAAACCTCCTGTGGCAACTGTGCTGAAAGAGTGGTTTACAGCGTCAAACAGGGACATTCCGGCAGCCCACAGAAGCAGGGTCTCCAGGATGGTGAGTCCTATGTAGACTGTAGTCATCACTCTGACTATTGTTCCTGACCTGTAGCTGTAGCGGTCTTTGGAAAGTGAAGACAGTTCAAGGTTGGACAGCCTGTATTTCAGAGGGCTTGCTCCCGGGATGATGATCAGAAGGAACACGATCACTCCCAATCCGCCGATGAAGTGGGTGGAGGACCTCCAGAACAGGAGACTCTTTGGCAGGGCCTCTATGTCTGTGAGTATGGTCGATCCAGTGGTGGTGTACCCGGAAACGCTTTCAAACCAGGCGTTTATGATGGTGAACTCTCCGCCGTAAAGGACATACGGAAGCATTCCGAAGATGAATGAGAGCAGCCAGGTAAGGACGATGGTAAGATAGCTGTCCTTGAGAGACATCGCCGAAGGGCTCTTTATGAATATGAAAGGAAAGGCTCCGGTGAGTGCCGTGATAAGGAAACTGATTGCCAGAGGAGTGAAAGCCTCGTCATAGCCATATATGATGGAGACTATGATGGAGAACAGCATAAACAGGGCGTTGATGAGCAACGCTCTGCCGACATTTGCCGATATTGCCTTTATATTTATGGAAGTCTTCACGTCCGTCCTGTCCTATATCGGCGCAAATATAGGTATATATTTACATAAATATATATGTACGCGTGCACCAAATGGCAATTAATTCAATCTTTAAGGACAATGGATGAAAATATTGTATATCTTTGCGCCGAATTTTGGAACGTGTATTATTAATCTAACGTTATAATTCTGTAAATATGGGTACAACTCAGACAAACTACAGCTTTATCAGCAAGTTCAAGGCGCACGTGAACTCAAGTATGGTGCTGATCTTCTTCACCGTTCTGGCTCTTATCTGCGCTAACGTACCGGCTATCAAGGACTGGTACTTCTCATTGTGGCAGCATCCGGTAAGCCTGTCTATCGGTAACTTCAACTTCTTCAGCCACAACGGTCACACTATGACCGTAATGCAGGTAATCAACGATTTCCTTATGGCGATCTTCTTCTTCTCGGTAGGTCTTGAAATCAAGCGCGAGATCCTCATCGGGGAGTTGTCGACAAGAGAAAAGGCTATGCTCCCTATTATCGGAGCGTGCGGTGGAATGATTGTTCCCGTACTCGTGTTTATGCTTCTCTGCCCGGCAGATCCTGCTATGCAGCGTGGTATCGCGATCCCTATGGCGACTGACATCGCATTCTCTCTCGGGGTGCTTTCTGTGTTCAGCAAACGAGTTCCGGTGGGTCTTAAGGTCTTCCTCGCAGCACTTGCAGTGGCTGACGACCTCGGCGGAATCATTGTGATCGCTCTCTTCTATTCTTCTGATATTCACGTAGCATACATAATTCTTTCAGCACTCTGTGTAATGGCTATGGTGATCGCAAACACCCTCAAGGTGAGAGCAAAGTCATTCTATGTGTGCGTAGGATTGGTTCTCTGGTACACAATGCTCAATTCAGGTATCCACGCGACAATCGCAGGTGTGATCACAGCATTCTGCGTCCCTGCTTCTCTGAAGAAGGGTACAGGACACTACCTTGAGCGCATCCGTGAGAACATCAACATCTTCCCTGTGATCGATGTGGATGACCGTCATAAGACAGTGGTTCTTACACACAGCCAGATCCACGTTCTCAAGAGCATCGAGTCTGCAGCCGACAAGATGATCAGCCCTCTTCAGGACCTCGAGGACAATATGCATTTCCTCATCGGCTACATTATCATCCCGCTCTTCGCATTTGCTAATGCAGGTATCGACCTGTCTCAGATGAGTATCGGAAGCCTCTTCTCTGGAGTAGGCCTTTCAGCAATGCTCGGTCTTGTGATCGGTAAGTTCATCGGTGTCTTCACATTCTCTTGGGCAGCTGTCAAGGCTAAGATCGTGAAGCTTCCAGAGGGAACTACCTGGAAGGCATTTGCAAGCGTCTGCGTGATCTGTGGTATCGGTTTCACAGTGTCTATGTTTATCGCTGACCTTTCATATGCAGGTCTCGGAGCTTCAGGTGCAGCTCTTCTTAATGAGGCTAAACTCGGTGTCCTCTGTGGCTCAGTAATCGCGGCGGTTCTCGGTGCGGTTCTCCTGAACAAGACTCTTCCAGAACAGAAATAATTAAAATATATGAATATATAGAAAGCCGTTTTCCTATGAAAGCGGCTTTCTTTTATTATTGGACGGAGCGGCTTCGTCCGCTCCCGCTATATTTCCGGAAAATATATCCTGTGATGTAATCAGCCGCTTCATCTCGCGCTTGTGCTCGGCGACAGCTTCTTTTATATATTCCACTGCCCGAGGGAAGAACTTCTTGAACTCCTTTACCGTGTCGCACATCATCTCGCAGCTGAACATTATGTTCGTTCTGTCATCCAGGACTACGGCTTTTACGATGTCTGTTGTCAGCATCATGCTGTTTGATGCTTCGATAAAGAGTCTGCAGGCCTCTGTGTCTATGCTGAAGAACAATCTTACAGCTAGGATTTTCCCCTCATATTCAACTACTGCAAGGTTGTCGTCGATGCCGAAGAGGATGTGTGAGTCCTCATAGATGGGACTGCGTCTGTCCTCCATCATGCATCTGAAAATGTCTCTGAGTGTAAGTGCCATGGCGATTCGTTTTGAGCGCGCTGACACACATTTGATGCCGCAGTGATTCTCTGGTGAAAAATCATCAGTTTTTAATGAAAAAATGCCTCCGATATCTCGTCATTTTAATCCATTTTTTCATAAATTTGAAAGATTTATGACGGATTACGTAGCTATGTCGGGATTTAAGAGCATAATGTTGCCTGATGACGGGGAAAGAGACCTGATCTTTTTTCTCGCAATGGAGGAATATGTGGCTCAGAATGTTCCCGGCGACTCCTTCTTTATCTGGCGTGTCAAACCTACGGTCATAATCGGCCGCAATCAGGATCTTGAGGCAGAAGTGAATCTTGACTACTGCAAGGAACACGGAGTGAAGATTGTCCGTCGCAAGAGCGGGGGAGGGTGCGTGTACTCGGACAAGGGTAATGTAATGGTGTCTTATGTCTCTGCAAAAGGGGACACTGCCTCTGTTTTCGAGAGGTATCTTTCTGCTATGACGCAGTGTCTTCGTTCGCTCGGACTGGATGCCGAAAAGTCAGGACGCAATGACATCCTTGTACAGGGCAGGAAGGTAAGCGGGAATGCCCTGCATCAGCTTCCGGACAGGACCATAGTCCACGGCACCCTGCTTTACGACACCGACCTGGATGCCCTGGAGCAAGCTATAAGGCCTCCGGTCGAGAAACTGGCAAGACACAAGGTCCAGTCTGTCCGCCAGAGGGTGAGGAACCTTGCGGAATGTCTTGACCCTTCTCAGATCCCGTCTGCCGAGGCTCTGGTGGCCTACATCCTGGATTACTTCTGCGAAGAAGCAGTGACACTTACATCGAATGACACAAAACTTATAGACCAATATGGAAGAGAATCTTTTGAAGACCTGTCTGTATGACAAGCACGTTGCCCTTGGCGCGTTGATGAGCCCGTTCGGCGGCTTTATTATGCCGATCCAGTACACAAACATCACAGATGAGCACAATGCTGTCCGCAAGGCTGCAGGTATGTTCGATGTGTCGCATATGGGTGAGATCTTTGTCAGCGGTCCGGATGCTGAAAAGTTCGTGAACCACATCTTTTCTAACAACATTTCAGGCATTCCTGAGGGAAAGATCCTCTATGGAATGATGCTTTATCCAAACGGCACAGTAGTGGATGACCTTCTTGTCTATAAGGAATTCCAGTCTGACCATTTCCTTCTTGTAGTGAATGCCTCTAACATCGCTAAGGATTATGAATGGATCTGCGCTCAGAAGGAAGGCTACGATGTGGAGGTGGTGAACGCTTCTGACTCGTGGGGTGAGATCGCTCTCCAGGGCCCTCTGGCTGAGAAGTTTGCAGTGGAGACTCTTGGTCTTGAGCCTGCTGCTGCCCTTGGATTCTATACCTATTATGAGGCAGAGTGGAAGGGAGAGAGAATGGTGGTAAGCCGTACCGGCTACACCGGCGAAGACGGTTTTGAAATATATTGCAGCCATGCTGCAGTCAATGAAATATGGGACATCCTGCTTGCAGCAGGTGTAGTTCCTTGCGGCCTCGGCTGCCGCGACACGCTCCGCTTCGAGGCGGGCCTTCCGCTTTACGGCCACGAACTCAGCGATGAGATCACTCCTCTTGAGGCCGGATTGGGAATGTTCGTGAAGGTGAAGGATAAGGAGGAATTCATCGGCCGAGATGCGATCGCAGCCCAGAAGGAGGCCGGCCTTTCCCGCAAGATCGTGGGTATAGAACTGCAGGATAAGGCTATTCCGCGTGCGGGCTATCCTGTGGAGATCGAAGGTCAGCAGGTCGGTGTGGTTACAACAGGCTACCGCAGCATTTCGACAGACAGAAGCGTGTGTGTGGCTATGGTTGACAAGGCTTACACAGAGCTTGGAACCCAGGTCGAAATCCGCATCCGCAAGAAGGTCTTCCCGGGCATTGTCTGCAAGAAACGTTTTTATGAAACCAATTATAAGAAATAACACTAAAATACACTGAATTATGGCAAAGACAGTTGAAGGACTCTATTACAGCGAGTCACACGAATGGGTAAAGGTTGAAGGTGACGTTGCAGTCATCGGTATCACAGATTATGCACAGCATTCTATGGGTGACCTCTCGTATGTTGATATGCCTGAGGTTGATGATGAGCTTGCGGCAGGCGACGAGTTCGGCGCAGTCGAGAGCGTGAAGGCAGCCAGCGATCTTTACAGCCCGGTGTCGGGTACTGTCATCGAGGTGAACGAAGAGCTTGAGGATGCTCCTGAGCTTCTCAACGAGGATGCATTCGCAAACTGGATCATCAAGGTGAAGATGACTGACCAGTCGGAACTTGAGGGCCTTATGGATGCAGCTGCATACGAGGCAATGTGTGCCGAGGCATAAATATCTCAGGTTATGGCATTCTCATATTTCCCTCATACGGAAGATGACGTGAGACAGATGCTTGAGCGTATCGGAGTGGAGTCGCTTGACGACCTCTACTCCGATGTCCCTCAGGATGTCATCTACCGCCGGGAGTACAACCTCCCGGACGCCCTGTCCGAGCTTGAGGTGCGTCAGTATTTTGATGACCTTGCTTCTCAGAACCATAAGATGATGTGTCTGTGCGGCCTTGGCGCATATGACCACTATTCGCCTGCTGTCATTCCTCACATCATTTCGCGTTCAGAATTTCTTACAGCTTACACTCCATACCAGCCGGAGGTGTCCCAGGGCACGCTCCGCTATATTTTTGAATATCAGTCGATGATTACCGAACTCACCGGTATGGATGTGACCAACGCTTCTATGTACGACGGTGCGACCGCTGCTGCAGAGGCCGTGATGATGGCTATGGCTTCTACCAAGAAGAAGAGCCGCGTCCTTGTGTCGGAAGGACTTCTTCCGCAGGTTGTCGACGTTGTGAAGACATATGCAGGATTCAACGGCGTCGGAGTCACTATGATTCCTTGCAAGGATGGTGTGACCTCATTCACAGCAGTTCAGGAAGAACTTGCGGCAGGCGATGTGGCAGGAGTGATTGTTCCAGGCATAAACCGTTATGGAATCATAGAAGACCTTACAGGATATGCGGATGCGGTGCACGCTCAGAAGGGACTTCTTATTGTCTACTCTGATCCTTCTGCACTTGCAGTGATCAGGACACCTGGCCAGTGGGGAGCGGATGTTGTGTGCGGAGACGCCCAGAGTCTTGGAATCCCTCTCTGCTATGGCGGCCCGTACATCGGTTTCCTCGCTTGTACAAAAGACCACGTCCGCAAACTCCCGGGACGCATCGTGGGAGCGACTAAGGATGTGGATGGCAAGTGTGCGTATGTACTTACTCTCCAGGCACGCGAACAGCACATCCGTCGCGAGAAGGCTACCAGCAACATATGTTCGAATCAGTCGCTTATGGCTTTGTATGTGACTGTGTATATGTCACTTATGGGTCCGGAAGGCCTTCGAAAGGTAAATGAGGCTTCTTATGGTGGAGCCCATTATCTCCACGATGAGCTTCTCAAGACAGGACTTTTCTCGGAAGCTTTCGAAAAGCCGTTCCTGAAGGAGTTTACACTTCGTGCGGAAGTACCTGCAGCCCGGATTCAGGATGCTCTTGCAAGATTCGGTGTCCTTGGAGCTGTGGAGGTGGAGCCTGGTCTTGTCAATTTCTGTGTAACTGAAAAGATCTCAAAGGAGGACATTGACGCAGTTGTGGCCCTTCTCAAGAGTTCATTCAATAGGGGAGAATAGCTATGAAATATTACGACAAACTCATATTCGACCTTTCGAAGGAAGGAAGACAGGGCTTTTCTCTTCCTGTACGCAACTGGTCTGCAGGTCTTGATGAGATACCGGCTGTACTTCGCCGTGAAGATGCTCCGGCTCTTCCTCAGGTAAGTGAGCTGGACGTTGTCCGTCACTATACCAACCTGTCGCAGATGAACTTCGGTGTGGATTCGGGATTCTATCCTCTCGGAAGCTGCACGATGAAGTACAATCCTAAGATCAATGAGGAGATTGCTTCTCATCCTGGTTTTGCCTGTCTGCACCCTCTTCAGCCTGCCGTAACTGTTCAGGGAGCCCTGAAGGTGTATTCAGAACTTGCACGTTCGCTCAGCGAGATTACAGGAATGGCAGAGTTCACTTTGAATCCTTTTGCTGGAGCCCACGGTGAACTGACCGGACTTATGATCATCAGACAGTATCATATTTCCCGCGGCGACCTCAAACGTACCAGAATCATCGTTCCTGACAGTGCCCACGGCACAAATCCGGCTTCGGCTGCGGTCTGTGGCCTTGAAATCGTGCAGGTAAAGTCAAAAGAAAACGGCCTTGTGGATGTGGAGGATCTGAAACCTCTGCTCGATGACACAATCGCCGGAATTATGATGACCAATCCTAACACACTGGGTCTTTTTGAAAAAGATATAAAGGAGATTGCCGCCCTTGTGCATCAGTGCGGAGGCCTTCTCTACTATGATGGAGCGAATATGAATCCTCTCATCGGTAAGGTGCGCCCTGGTGATATGGGCTTCGATGTTCTCCACCTGAACCTGCATAAGTCCTTCTCGACGCCTCACGGCGGTGGCGGACCTGGCTCCGGTCCTGTCGGAGTGGCACCTCACCTTGTCAAGCACCTTCCGTATCCAAGGGTGGTCGAGCTTGAAGACGGAACTTTGGATGTGGTGAATGAGAAAGGAGAATCGTGCGGACGCATATCGGGATTTATGGGCAACTTCGGTGTCATTCTGAGGGCATACACCTACATCCTTATGCTCGGTAAGCAGAATGTCAGGATGGTAGGTCCTCTCGCTGTTCTTGGTGCAAACTACATCAAGGAATCGCTCAAGGACTGCTTCAAGCTTCCTATAGATTCTGTCTGCAAGCACGAGTTCGTCTTTGACGGTCTTGCCGACCAGTCTACAGGCGTTACTACACTGGATGTTGCCAAGAGACTTCTCGACTACGGCTTCCACGCACCTACAATCTACTTCCCGCTCCTTTTCCATCAGGCTATTATGATAGAGCCTACAGAGACGGAGTCGAAGGAGACCCTGGATGGCTTCATCGAGATAATGAAGCATATAGCCAAGGAAGCGGCTGAGGATCCTGAGTCAATGA
This sequence comes from Bacteroidales bacterium, assembly GCA_017560825.1. Classification (GTDB taxonomy): domain Bacteria; phylum Bacteroidota; class Bacteroidia; order Bacteroidales; family UBA932; genus Cryptobacteroides. Next base: position 37,851 of record JAFZED010000039.1, read on the forward strand.
AGACAGCTCCTCACACAACACCGGTGCGCCGCCTGGATGAAACGACAGCTGCCCGCCAGCCTATTTTGAAATATAAGGACATAATATGAAACTTTTGATTATAGGAGCCGGTCCCGGCGGATATGAGACTGCACTTGCTGCTGCAAAGAGGGGAGTGGAGGTCGTGTTAGTCGAGGCCGGCCCTGTAGGCGGCACCTGCCTGAATGAAGGTTGCATCCCTACAAAGTCTTTCTGCAAGAATGCCCAGCTGCTCGAACAACTCCGCGAAGCTGAAGCCTTTGGTGTGTCTGATCTTGCATATAATTTTGATTTCAAAGCTGTTACGGCTCGTAAAAACGCCGTTGTCGAGCAGCTTAGAGGTGGAGTCGAGAGTCTGCTTTCTCATAAGCTGATAACCCTTGTCAGAGGCAAGGCCTCATTCAAGGATCCTCACACTGTAACCGTTGGCGATGAAGAGTACTCTGCAGATTACATAATCATAGCGACAGGCTCGGTCTCAGCCTCGCTTCCTGTGCCGGGAGCAGATCTTGAAGGAATCCTTACCTCTAAGGAAATTCTTGATATAGAGGAACTTCCAAAGAAGTTATGCGTGATAGGAGGCGGAGTCATAGGACTCGAATTCGCCTCTATATTCAACAGCTTCTCCTGTGAAGTGACCGTCCTTGAGTACTGCAAGGAGATCCTTCCGCGCTTCGACACTGACCTTGCCAAAAGGCTCAAACAGTGCCTTGGCAAGAAGGGAATCGATATCAACACCCAGTCACAAGTGCTCTCCATTTCAAAGGAAGAAGAGCAGTACAAGGTGACTTTCCTGCGTAAAGGCAAGGAGGAATCAGTTGTGGCTGACAAGGTGCTGATGGCAGTAGGACGTAAGGCAAATGTGGATTCTCTGAATCTTTCAGAAGCAGGAGTCGAATTCGGCCCGAGAGGCATTGTCGTCAATGAGGTTATGCAGACAAGCCAGCCGCACATCTACGCTGTAGGCGACATCAATGGAAAGATGATGCTTGCCCACGCGGCCATATTCCAGGGACTTGTGGCCTTGGATCATATGATGGGAGTAGATAATGATATAGACCTGTCGGTAATGCCGGCTGCCGTTTTCACTTCGCCGGAGGCGGCATCTGTCGGAAAGACAGAGGATGAGTGCAAGGAGGCAGGAATAAAAGTGAAATGCCTGAAGTCATTCTTCAGAGCCAACGGAAAGGCTGTTACAATGGGGGAGACAGAAGGATTCTGCAAGGTCATTGTGGAAGAGGAAACCGGACTTCTGCTCGGTTGTCACCTTTTCGGACCGCATTCGTCTGACATAGTGCAGGAAGTCTGCGCTCTGATCAGCAGAAAATCCACTTTGAAGCAGCTTCAGGACATAATCCACACCCATCCGACCCTGACTGAAGTGATTCAGTCTGCTGCGCATCAATAATTATGTATTGCCTCAATAATATTGCTATCTTTGCAAGCTAAATTTCGAACTTATGAAGAGACTTCACTTTTTCTGCATCTTTGCATTGCTTTTGTCGGTTGTGTCCTGCAACAGGCCGGATGAACTTGCTCCGGATGTTCCTGGTGTGTTCAATGTGAACTTCCGCGACGCTGATGCCCAGCATCAGGCAGTTCAGGAAGCGCCTGCTGTGGACAGACTCCTTATAGATGTTTACGAATCAGAATCGACCTCGCCTGTTACCTATTCCTATAATGTGAAAGACGGTGTTGTCGAGAGAGGAATCGACATACCGTTCAAGGAAGGCGGTTCGTATGAACTTTATTTCTGGGCTCAGAAAGGGTCCGGTTCTGTCTATTCAGTGAAGCCTGGAAGCATAAGGGATGGAGCGACAATCAAGTATCCGGCAAACTTCAAGTCAGATGATCTTGCTTCGTTTGACTCTTATAGTGCGTCTGCAAAATTCATCTATCCCGACGGACTTCCGTCAGAGATTCAGATGAGCCGTAATGTAGCTAAACTGGATTTTGTCTTCTACAAGGATAAACTTGCTGAGAATAAAGTATCCAAGATTGAGGTGAGTATAGAAGGTCTACCTGACGCGATTGTCTTTACCGGCGACGAATCTGGAGCAGAGGGTAAGGCTTCCTACAGATTTGAGAACCTGACAGACCTTAAGGACTATAATCTTGATTCAAGGATTTCGTGCCTTGGAACCGGTTACCTCCCTGTAAATGGCTCCTCACAGGTAAGGATTGCTATGACAATGTCTGATTCATCAGGCAACAAGATCGGCAGCACTGTAGAAGACGAACTCGGTCTCAAAGCCGGAATGTCCACTGCACTTATCTTCAATGGTGACAGACTTGTCTGGAAAGGAATCCAGGACAACTCAGTTCCTTCAACTCCTGCCAAGGATGGATGGATCCACATCTCGTCTGTCGGCGAGTTTGCAGCCCTTTTGGCAGGCGGAGGACAGAAGGGAGCGAAATATCATATATGTAATGATATGGATATGAGCTTGTTACCTCTTTCTATAACAAAGGACTTCAGAAGCGATGCAATGTTTGAGGATATATGTATCGACGGTGGCATCTATGCCGCAGAGAGTGTTCCAAACGACTACAAGGTCAATCCTCAGGGCACCGTAAGGATCTTCAATCTGGAACTTCCTTCTGCTTCAGGTATCTTTGCCAATGTGAGAAATTTTGAAGCTACAAACCTCGTCATAGAGGATGTGATCGTAGGTAAGGAATCGGAAAACCAGGAAGGAACTGGCGTGCTCATCGGAAAATCCTATGGCAAGGTAACCCTTAAGAATGTGAAAGTGAAGGATTCTGAGGCAATAGCTCCGAGAAGGATCGGTGGTGCCATAGGTGCCGTGTATGGAGGTGAAGTGATGCTCAATGACTGTGATCTGACTTCTGTAAAGGTGTCTACTTCATATAAGAAGGGAGCTTCCGGACAGGCTGGCGGACTTATCGGTTACATCGGAAGAAAATCAGAGAAGGAACGTTCAGAGAAGCTGGATGTCACTATCTTCAAGTGCGAGCTTCAGGGATGCAAGGTGACTGCGTATATGCAGTCGGAAGAACTACATTCGGGACGCCTTGTGGGAACTCTTAGTGGTTATGACAATGGTGAAAAACTTTCTATAATCCTCAGTACAGCTGATGCCAAGACTACTCTTTCGCACAAGGGAGAGGGTAGAGATGAGACAGCCCGCAAAGGAACCGGACGTTATACCAATGCTCACAAGAGTGCTTTCTGTGCTGATCTTCCTGCTGAGTATGAGGATCTTATCGGAGGACAGGTCTATCACCGAGGCTTGGTGCGTTTCGGAAACTATCAGGTCGAGACACAGCTTAAGGAGTTTATCCCAAGATGGGATGGAATAACTTCAGTAACACCTCTCAAGGCTGATCCTAAGTATGACGGTGATGTGAAGTCAGGTAGTTCCAATTATGTGGTATACACCCCGGCTGACCTTGTCGGAGTACGAGCAGCTACAGATGCCCCAGATGCAATCTATCTTGCACGCAGTGTTGATATGAACGGCCAGGGTGCAGACGGACAGTACAATGTTCCTGAAAATTTCGCTGATTCTTTTTATGAAAGTGAGGATGACAATCTTTTCACCCCGTTCAAGAGAGTCAGCCTCCTGGAAGGAAATGGCAACACCATATATAATATGGGTATATGCCAGTTTAATTCTAAATCTACTTCATTTATCCTTAGTGCTACGGAAAGTACTACACACAGAAACATAAACTTCCGAAATTGCTGCGTTATCGGCACCCACACCGAAGTGGAGACAAATTCAACAGCACAGGCAGCCATAGTGTGTTCAAATGCAGGAGGAAAGAGCTATAAGATGGAGAAGGTAAATGCATATGATTGCAAGGTCTTCGGAGTGCAGAAGATAGGTACGCTTATAGCTAATCTCTCAGCAGATGAGTCCACTATATCTGACTGCAACGTAGAGAGATCCTACATTGAGAACTATGAAGTGCTTATAGATGAGCTCTTTACTGGCTCGTTTGACTACCAGGGCTATGCTGTTATCGCCACCCAGTCCTTCTATCCTCACGGAGAGGTCGGAGGTATGATTGGCTTTGTGAGCAGCAACACCGAGATAAAGAACTGCAATGTCAGGGAGACTGAAGTCAACTGCTATGGTCTGGATGACATAGGAGCTGACATCATACCTGTGCAGGCAGCAACCATACTCAATGTTCTGGGTTATTATCACGTGCCGGGAAGACACGTATCGACATTCATTGGAGACATAAGGACAATTGATGGTGAGACTATCAAGATAAACAACTGTAGGGTCGATTCAAAGACAAAGTGTACAAGACGTTGGGATAAATACTGTTGGAAGACTGTCGGCAACGTGCATAAGACCTATCCGTATATAGGTTCCTGCTACTATGTGGCCTTTATGGACACCATCGGTAATGTCTTTGTGGATGGTAATCGAATCAACCTTCACGACTGCCGCAGAACATCTGCCTGCTATGAACATAATAGTCATTAATCTATGAAACTCAAAGTTCCTAATACCTATGTGATCATATTCTTTGTTCTTATTCTGTGTGCCGTTGCGACTTGGCTTGTGCCGGGCGGAAAGCCGCAGACCTGGCAGGTTTTCTCTGCTTTGTACGAAGGATTCAGCCAGCAGGCAGGCATCATTGCCTTTGTGCTTGTCGTAGGTGGAGCTTTCTGGGTTGTGAACAGTACAAAAGCTGTAGATGAGGGCATCCTGAAGTTCATACGCAAGGCTCGCGAACTTGAACGTTTCTCGCTTGTGCGCAAGGCTGGCGTAGGTAACATCGTCATTATAGCCGTGATGCTTCTTTTCGGCCTTTTTGGTGCCGTTTTTGGGATGAGCGAGGAAACCATTGCCTTTGTGGCAGTGGTTATACCTTTGGCAAAGTCTCTCGGTTATGATGAATTTGTGGGAGTCTTTATGGTCTATCTTGCAGCCCACGTAGGCTTTGCAGGTGCAATGCTGAATCCTTTCACCATAGGCATAGCTCAGGAAATGGCCGCACTTCCTCTATTCTCCGGCATAGAGTATCGTATTGTCTGCTGGGTTGTCCTTATGCTGGCGGCTATCATCTTTGTGCTCTGGTATGCTTCAAGAGTAAAGAAGTCCAATCTTCTGGATCAGCCTGCTTCAGAAGTGGAAATTGCCGCTGAAGAATCAAAGAAGGCAGGCCTTAGGTCGTGGATATGCTTTGCTCTTATCACAATCTCTCTTGTTCTGTTCTCAGTTTATTATGGAGCTGACTGTGTCATCAATGTAGGACAGAATTCCTTTGCAACTCCTTGGTTATTATGGGTTTTAACTGCATTGTATGTTTTCTTTTCTATTGCGTCGCTGCTTAAATCCTCCAAGTTTTTCATCCTGAATCTCCTGCTTTTTACCATTGTCTTTATGGTTGCGGGTGTGATGGGCTACGGATGGTATCTTTCGGAGATCTGCGCCCTCTTTATGGCACTTGCAGTAGCTGCTGGACTTGCTGCAGACTATTCTGCAGACGAAATTGCAAAGAATTTCATAGAAGGAGCAAAGGATATATTCTCAGCTGCGCTGGTAATCGGCTTCGCCGCAGGCATCATCGTGATACTTCGCGAAGGCGAAGTCATCGACACGATGCTCGCCGCAATGGCCGCTTCGCTTGACGGCTCCGGCAGGGTAGGGGCTTTAGGCGGAATGTATGGCATTCAGACATTTATAAACCTGTTCATACCTTCTGCATCAGCCAAAGCCGCTGTTACAATGCCTATAATGGCTCCTTTTGCTGATATGATCGGGGTTTCCCGCCAGGCTACAGTGCTGGCATTCCAGTTTGGAGACGGATTCACCAATATGATAACTCCGTGCTCCGGTGTGCTAATGGCTGTCCTGTCAGTGGCAAAGATTCCTTACGAGAAATGGGTAAAGCACATCTGGAAATTCATCCTCTTCCTGATTATACTCGGCTTCATCCTTCTCCTTCCGACAATCTATCTTACCCTGTCAGGTTTCTAGGACGTGAGGATCCAATACAAAAGGAGCTATCATCACGACAGCTCCTTTTAGTGTGTACTTTAACTTAGAATCAGGTTTTAGTGTCAACCTTATGATGCAAAGGTACCGCTCGGATTCCGATGGTACAAGAAAGTGTGACATTTGGGATTAAAATGGTATAATTAGGGTGTTTTTGGGACTAAAATCGATTATTTGGGATTAAAATTTTTATTTGTTAATTTTGTCCCACTAAATTTGTGACTAAAAATGAGCACCTTTCCTAAGACTTTCCGCCATTTTGTACCTCAGCTGATCCAGATGATCATCCTTCCGATCTTCTTCTTTGCATTTATGCTCATATACAGACCTGATGGCATCGATACATTCCTTAAAAGCGATATGTACGGCGTACACATCACGATTATGTCCTGCATCATTCTCGTGTCGATGATCATCACCCGACTGATGTATTATTTTCTTGCTCACCGCTTCAACTACCCCTTATATATATTCTGGTGTCTTTGCGAAGTCATATTCACTTCCTTCTTCATTGGCTTGTATGTCTGGCTCATCAGAGGAAAGGATATGGCTTATCTTGAAGTATTCAGCACTTCATTCCAGTTTCTGTCGCTGACGTTGATCTTTCCGTATGTCATCTATGCACAGGCTCTCAAGATCTATGATGTACACGTGAATGCTTCAGATCCGAACAATGATCAGATCAGCAGGATGCGCTTCTATGATGACAGGCACAATCTTAAGATAGTCTTGACCCCATCCTCGATACTATACATCACATCTGAAGAGAATTATGTGAATATATTCTATACAGAGAACGGAAAGCTGAGGCACTATGTTCTGCGCAGTTCAATGAAGGCCTTGGAGGAACTTTGTCAAGACAATGGTCTTGTGCGTTGCCATCGTTCGTACTATGTCAATCCTGCCCATATAAAAGTGCTCCGCAAAGACAAGGAAGGTGTTGTCTTTGCGGAACTCAATGCCAATGAAACCATACATATCCCTGTCACCAAGAGGTATTATGGTCATCTGTCTGATCTGCTCTAGAAAAGTCCGTAGAGTTGTGCGTCAATCTTGTCTGTGATGGCTGCGAAGTCTTCAGGGCGATGCTCGAAGTCAAGGTCATCAGCCTCAATCACAAGCACTTTACCTTTATATTCGCTTATCCACTTGTCGTACCTTTCATTAAGATTGCTCAGGTACTCGATGCTTATGCTCTTTTCGTACTCGCGTCCGCGTTTCTGGATCTGCGAGACGAGGGTAGGAACCGATGATTTCAGATAGATAAGAAGATCAGGCTCCCTTACCATAGACATCATAAGGTTGAAAAGGTGCATATAAGTGTCAAAATCGCGGTCTGATAGGTTTCCCATAGCCTTGTTGTTGGCTACGAAGATGTGTACGCCCTCAAGGATGGTCCTGTCCTGGATGATTACGTCGTCAGACTTGTTGATGTCGATAAGGTCCTGGAAACGCTGTGCAAGGAAGTAGGTCTCAAGATTGTAAGACCATCTTTCAATGTCCTTGTAGTAGTCCTCAAGATAAGGGTTGTATGTTACTGATTCGTATTTCGGAGTCCATCCGTAGTGCTGGGACAGCATTCTTGTCAGGGTGGTCTTTCCGCATCCGATGTTTCCGGCAATTCCTATATGCATAATAATGAATGATCTAAGTATAAAAATAAAGCAGACTGTTGTCCTGCCTTGGAAAACAGTCTGCTAAATTAATATATTTTCGGAGACTAAACAAGTCCCTGAGCCATCATTGCCTCTGCGATCTTGATGAATCCGGAGATGTTCGCACCCTTTACGTAGTTTACATATCCGTCCTCTTCAGTACCGTATTTCACGCAGGCCTCGTGGATGTCAGTCATAATCTGCTTGAGGTGCTGGTCCACTTCTTCGCGTGTCCATTTGAGTCTCATAGAGTTCTGAGTCATCTCGAGTCCTGATGTGGCTACACCGCCGGCATTTGATGCCTTTCCAGGAGAGTAGAGGAGCTTGTTGCTCTGGAACACTTCGATAGCCTCAGGTGTACAAGGCATATTTGCACCCTCTGCAACGCATATGCATCCGTTTGCCACGAGAGTCTTTGCCTCTTCCTCGTTCAGCTCGTTCTGAGTTGCGCAAGGCATTGCGATGTCACACTTCACTGACCAAGGACGCTCGCCAGCGTGATACTCTGCTGTAGGATAAGCCTCTACATACTCTTTGATACGTCCTCTGAAGACGTTCTTGAGCTGCATTATGTGAGCAAGCTTCTCAGCGTCGATTCCATCCGGATCATAGATGTAACCGTTTGAATCTGACATGGTAACGACCTTAGCTCCGAGCTGGATTGCCTTCTGTGCAGCGAACTGCGCCACGTTTCCGGAACCTGAGATTGCTACTGTCTTGCCTTCATAGCTGTCGCCCTTTGTTGCGAGCATTGCGCTTGCGAAGTAGCAGGTGCCGTAACCTGTAGCCTCTGGACGAAGAGGGCTGCCGCCCCAAGCCTGGCCTTTGCCGGTAAGGACACCTGTGAACTCGTCACGGAGTCTCTTGTACTGTCCGAACATATAACCTATCTCGCGTCCGCCTACTCCGATGTCACCTGCAGGTACGTCAGTGTCAGCGCCGATGTGCTTATGGAGCTCAGTCATGAAACTCTGGCAGAATCGCATCACCTCATTGTCCGACTTGCCCTTAGGGTTGAAGTCAGAGCCACCTTTACCTGCACCCATAGGCAGGGTAGTGAGGCTGTTCTTGAAAGTCTGCTCAAAAGCGAGGAACTTCATGATGCTGAGGTTCACGCTCGGATGGAAACGGATACCGCCCTTGTATGGACCGATTGCACTGTTACACTGCACTCTGTAGCCTCTGTTCACGCACACTTCACCTTCGTCATTGAGCCAAGGCACACGGAAAATGATGATTCTCTCAGGTTCTACGATTCTCTCGAGAATCTTCATGTCCATAAGATACGGATGCTCAACAATATATGGTGCTACGCTGACAAGTACTTCGTTGACAGCCTGATGAAATTCTTTCTCTCCCGGATTCCTGGCGATAAGATCTGCCATAAATCCATCTACATACTTTTGTGTAAACTGGTCCATAATTATATCTATTTGTGGGGGTTAATTCGTTTTATGCTGACATCTTCTTAGAAGAGGAAGCCGGTGTTGATGTAGAACGCTCCGTTACCATCCTGTTTGTTGAAGCAGCGTGCGTACTCGAATGCAACGATAAAGTTCTGGTTCATGATGAAGCGGAGACCTGCGCCGGCTGTTCCGTGGAAACCGTCTGCCTTGTTGATGTCGATGAACTTATTGTAAAGTTCTGTGTACTTTCCTGTCTTGTTCTGGAGGTCGTAGCCCTTGAACACGTGTGCAGCATCGGTAAATCCTGAAATCGCAAATGCGATGTTCTGGTTTGCAAGCTGGAAGTCGATGAATCTCCAACGGAGCTCAATGTTGTAGAATCCTACATCCTGACCCTGTACTCTGTTGAGCATCAGACCTCTGACTGTACGGTAGCCGCCGAATCCGTCATTGTCTGCCTTAGGTCCCATGTTGGTGTAGAACGGCATGGCGTACCAAGGAGCGTTGCTTCCGAATGTGCCCTGATAACCAAGTCTGTAAGCGAATGTGAGCTTTTCGGGAACGATTGGCACATACTGACGCATTGTTGCACAGAACTTATAGTGAGGGTCTGTTGTGCCGAGCCACTTTGGAGCTGCAATCACGTGAGCCTCAGCCCAGATACCCTTGGTAGGGTTGTTCTCAATGTTGCGGCTGTCGTACATAAGGCCTACTCGTATTGCAGATGTGAGACCACCGTCTGCCTGGCTCTCAGGGATGATGCCCCAAGCCTTGTAAAGGTCGAAGAGAGTGGTTCCGTGCTGGAAGTCGTTTCCTGCGAACACTTCATAGCCGTTAGGAGTAAATGAACCGGTCTTCATCCAAGAGAGATTGTAGCCGGCCTCCCAGTAGAGGTTGTCAAGGATCTTGCCTGTGAAGTCTGCCTTGGCCTTGATAAGGTCACGGCTGAAACGGTAGAATCCCTTAGGAGTCTTTCCCTTCTCCATAAGTTTCTCTCCTGCAGCATCAGGAAGATACTTGAAGTAGCCTTCGTCGTTGAGCTCTGTCATAGGGATGTAGTTGCTCTGGTAGCCGTTGAAGCCGTAGAAGTCGAGGGCTGAATCCTTATAATAGCCTGTACAGATGGACATACGTACACCTGGGATAAGCGTCTTGTTGTCGTAGTTTACAATGAGCTTGTAGCTGTTGATTGAAGCTTCCTTGGTGTAGGCTGAAGCCTCGAAGTACCACTGTGAGTTAGGGTTAGGGTAGTTCTTGCCGTCACCGAAGTTGTAGAGGTTAAGAAGTGCACCGAACTGGAATCCGCGGTCAGCGTCGAAAGCGACTACAGGAAGGGGACCGTAGTTGATGCCGGTCTTGATGATTTCACCGTTTTCGTTGTATTGTACTTCTTTCTTGGTCTTGGAATCGTTGCCTGCAAATGCAGGGATGCAGAGCAGTAATGAAAGAGCTGCTGCAATCATAAATCTTGGTTTCATACAAATCTGGTTTAAGTGTTTTTCAGTTACAACGTTTTCTTTCAGAATTAAAATGTCTTTTTATATGACTTTACAATCTCTTTGAAAGTCTTTCTCAACTTCTTCTCTCTCAAGAGTCTGAGGTCAGAGATGTAGCGCCTCATACCCTCTATGTAGTCATAGAAATACGCATATGCTGGTATGAAAAGCAACAGGAATGTCAGTGCGCAGAACCAAGGCAGGAGACAGAAGGCGAGTATTGCATAGAGAAGGAAAAGTATGTTGCCAAGCGAAAACCTTACTCCGAATCCAACTGTGTTTGCAAATGCCTTGTCGCGGATCTTGCCTTTTATCAGTTTGAAGGTCACCCACATCGGGAGTGTGACGATGGCGCTGAAGATCCAATATGGAAGTCCTGAAAGTGCTGCAAGGCCCTTTCCGACAGCATTCAGCACAGGGTGCTTGATCTTTCTGAATGAGTAGATCGAAACACCTTTCTTGCGTCTGGCCTTGTCAAACTTAGCCACATCATCAAGCAGTTCCTTCATTCTCTCCGGTTCCTGCTCAAGTGCCTGATCTACAGATGCCGCAACTTTCCTGTTTTCCATCATAGAGTCATACAGGCAGGTGCCGAAGTCTCCATAGCCCTTTTTCTTGCCATCTATGGCGAGCATCTTGGTCAGAGTCCACTTGTCGTTAAGATGTTCGTCATCCTTAAGGTAAGTGATGAGCTCTGACATCCTGGCAGCGACTTCCTTTCTGAGAGGATCCATAATCTGGGCCTCATTCTCGACATTGAGGTTCTTTATGAACTCAGTGACGTTGATAGGCTTTCCATATGTTACCAAAGATGTGCTTCTGTAACGGAAATAATCGCCATACTCGATTCCTGCCGGTACGATGTACACAGGCTTGCTGTCACCGAACTTTGTGTTTGCAGCCAGAGCTACACGGCAGACTCCTTTGCCCAGAGGCTGGAGTGAGTGTGCCGGTCTGTGCTTTCCTTCCGGATACAGACAGAACGGCAAGCCGTGCTCAAGAGCCTCCACAATAATCTCCTGTGTGTCATTGTTTTTCAGGACGTTTCTCAATCCATCCCTCTGTCTTACCATAGGGATGATCTTGCCGATGAACATAATCCTGGCTATAAGCCGCCTTTTGAATATGTCGGCTCTTGCGCCGAATACGCTGTCCTGCTTCTTTGAACGGAGGATGACGAGTGCATCCATCAAAGTGTTACAATGGTTCGGTGTTATAATCACCGAACCATCTGTAGGAATATTCTCCAGTCCTCTGACTTCTACCTTTCTGTAACTGTAGCTTGTGCTTCGTTTGATGAGAGGTTTTGCAATAAGGTAAAGGAGATGATCGTCGTATATCTTTTTACTCATTGTTTATTCTTCTGTTGCTTCCTTTCTTCCTCTGACTCTCCAGAGATAGGCAAGTGTAAGTCCTGAAACGATGTGCCATACTCCCCACCAGGCTGTTATGACTACCATTCCTCCATTGTTGCTCCAGATGGCAGGGTCGAAGATCGCCGGATTGAAGAGGAGTACAAGGCCGAGGCCTGAGTTCTGGATGCCTGTCTCGATGGTGATGGTCCTTCTGTCCTTATATGGAACTTTGAATGCTGTACCTGTTCCGAATCCGATGCCAAGGGCAACAAGGTTGTGAAGAAGGACAATCAGGAATATGTACCTGATACATTTCATAAATGCATCGATGTTGTTGCCGAATGTGAGTACTACCATAGCGATGAAGAAGGCTACAGAGAGGTACTGCATAGGCTTCTTGAGCTTCTGAGACACCTTAGGAAGGTACTGCGAGCAAAGTATTCCGAGTGCGAGTGGAATTCCAAGGAGGATCACGATGGTCTTGAAGATCTCCCAGAACGGAATCTCGAGCTCCGGAAGGAGCATACGCTTCTCTGCAAAGTTGAGATACATCTTGCCCCAGAAAGAGAAGTTCAGCGGGGTGGTGAAGATGCAGGCTGCTGTGTTGAAGGCAGTCAGCGACACTGAAAGTTCTGTGTTACCTCTTGAAAGTGAGGTAATGAAATTTGAAATGTTTCCGCCTGGACAAGATGCCACGAGGATCATTCCGAGGGCGATCATTGGAGAAATCCAATTCTTGAATGTGATTGTAAGAAGGAAGGTCAAAGCAGGAAGGAGGATCATCTGGCAGATAATACCCAATATGATTGACTTAGGCTTCTTGATGATGTCTACAAATGTTCTTGGTTTGATTCCGAGAGCTACTCCAAACATAACGAAAGCGAGCACGATGTTGATTGTGTTCATACCCGCTTCATTCATATTCACCTTAATAGCATCGAGTTGTGCGATTACTTCTGGGCTCATTTCTGTAGTTTTTAGGTTTATAGTAAATGCAAATATACAATATTTCTTACAAAGTCAATGCAAAATGTTTAATAGCTTATCAAATAACCCATAAAACCCTTTGGAACGCAATACAGAGCCTGTCGGGACATCCATATGTCAAGAATTGTTATTATATTTGTTGACAATGACCGATTGGATATGTCTACAACTTTTTTCGCATACCCTTTGAATATGATTCTGGCCCTTCTCTGGGCCTTGTCTGTGGTGCTTCTTTGGAGAAACTGCAGGAAATCACGTTTTGTTGCCTTTATGCTTTCCAAAGGTGCAACAATCTCAGCTATATCACTTTTTGCAGCATTTTCATTGGCTACTGGACTTACAGGAAGACGGGAGATAATGTCATCCTGGCCAGCCGTGGTGATAATGCTGTATCTCCTGACCGTGCTTTTCTTTGTCCTCCTTCGCGGATGGCGCACCCGTCCCTCTTCAGGCAGAGGCAAGATAAGATGGCGCTTCATACTCAATCACGCAGGTCTGCTCGTAGCCCTGTCTTCGGCATTCTGGGGCGCTCCGGACTCGAAGGAATATAGAATCCTGCTCAAGCCTGATGCAAAGTCACGTGAGGCAATCAGTATGGAAGGGAACCGCTTGACGCTGGGATACGACATTGAACTTAAGGACTTTTCCATTGACACCTACGAAAATGGAATGCCGTCGATGTACGAGGCAGATGTCCTGGTTGACGGAAAGCCTGTGAATCTGCGTGTAAATCACCCGTACTCAGTGTCTTTCGGTGAAGATATATATCTGTCCGGCTATCATATGGACGAGATGGACGGTACAATGAAGTGCGTGCTCCAGATCGTCAGGGAGCCGTGGAAATATACGGCCTTGGCGGGAATAATACTTATGATTGCAGGAGCCCTGCTGCTCTTTATCCAGGGACCTGCCGGAAAAAAGGAATGATATGGTTACTTGGGATATATTCATATGGTTCGGAGCTGCTTCTGTGCTGACTTCTGCCGCGGCTGCTGTTCTGGCGATGACTTCGGCTTCCAGCCGATATGCCGGCCCGGCGCGCAGCCGTCTGCGTCATAATTATGCCATAGCATTATCGTTTATTTCATTGATAATTCTGGCCGTATTCATTTCCGGACTATGGCTCAGCCTTGAACGTCCTCCTTTGAAGACGATGGGGGAGACCCGCCTGTGGTATTCGTTCTTTGCCTTGGCTGCGGGACTGTTCACATATGTCCGTTGGAAATACAGGTGGATACTTTCATTCTCGACAGTCCTTGCGACGGTGTTCATATTGATAAACATCCTGCGGCCTGAGATACACGACCAGACCCTGATGCCTGCCCTCCAGAGCCCGTGGTTCATTCCGCACGTGACGGTCTATATGTTCTCATATTCCTTCCTCGGCTGTGCCTTCCTGCTGGCGCTGGTCGGCCTTTTCAAGCCGAAGGCGGATGTTATGCCTGCGGCGGACACCCTTATATATATAGGTATGGCCTTTCTGACTGTGGGGATGCTTTCGGGTGCTTTGTGGGCCAAGGAGGCGTGGGGTCATTATTGGAGCTGGGATCCTAAGGAAACCTGGGCGCTGGTGACCTGGCTGAGTTATATGATGTACATACATCTGCGTCTTCTGGGCAAGGGGTCGCGTAAGGCCTTGTGTGTGGTCATCATATTTTCATTCCTATGCCTTCAGATGTGCTGGTGGGGAGTCAATTACTTACCAACAGCTCAAGACAGTATTCACGTTTATAACAAATAATTCTTATGAAGAAACTTGTAAAATGGTGTGCAGTACTGCTGCTGGTGGCGGCAGCTGCAATGGTAGTGGTCTATAGGGCCGTAAATCAGGTACCTTCTCCTGAACTGCCTCAGTATGAGCAGGTTTATGAGATCTTTGAGGAGGGCGGATGTCTTTCCTGCCACTCTTCTGACCCGAAGCTTCCTTTCTATGCAAAGCTTCCGGTTGCTGGAAAGATTGTGATGAAGGACATTGATTCGGGTTACAGGGCCTATGACATCAGACCTTTTATGGATGCCTTGAAGGTAGACGGAGAGTTCTCGCCTGTGGATCTTGCAAAGATCGAGAAGGTTGTCCTTGATGACAGGATGCCTATGCCGAAGTACTATCTCGTACATTGGGGCAGTTCACTCACTGAAGCAAAGAGAGAAATAGTTCTGGGCTGGATCTTGAAGGAACGTGCGGAAATGTATGCAGACAATCTTCCGGAAAGCCGCGCAGGTGAGCCTGTCCGCCCGATTGACTCTGCTCTTGAAGTGGACGAGGCTAAAGCAGCGCTTGGATTTGCTCTCTTCCACGACCCTCGTCTTTCTGTAGACAACACAGTCTCTTGTGCAACCTGCCACGCTTTGGAGACAGCCGGAGTGGACAATCATCAGTACTCTCACGGAGTCGATGACCAGCTTGGCGGTGTGAATGCACCGACTGTGTACAATGCAGTCTACAATTTCGTGCAGTTCTGGGACGGTCGTGCCAAGACCCTTGCAGATCAGGCTGCAGGTCCGCCGCTCAACCCAGTGGAGATGGCTTCAGAGTCATTTGACCAGATCATTGCAAAGCTCAAGGAGGACAAGAAGTTCGTAAAGGCGTTCTATGCTGTGTATGCAGACGGTCTCACAGAGGCAAACATCACTGACGCTATCGAAGAGTTTGAAAGAACCCTCATCACTCCGGATTCACGCTTTGACCAATGGCTTAGAGGAGACGACTCAGCCCTTACTGCAGAAGAACTTGAGGGCTATGAGCTCTTCAAGAAATATGACTGCGCTACCTGCCACGTCGGTCAGAACCTTGGAGGTCACTCTTACGAGCTGATGGGCTTGCGCAGACATTACTTTGCAGACAGAGGACTTGAACTTACAATCGAGGACAACGGTCGATATAAGGAAACACAGCTTGAGCGTGACCGTCATCGCTTCAAAGTTCCGGGTCTTCGCAACGTAGAGCACACCTGGCCATACTACCACGACGGCACACGCGAGACTCTCGAAGAGGCTGTGCGTGATATGGCAATATACCAGAGCGATGTGGAAATGACTGAAACAGAGATCGATAAGGTAGTGTCATTCCTCAAGACCCTTACAGGAAAGTACAAAGGCGAGCTCTTGACCAACGACACCTCACGCGACGTCATCCACGACCACGATCACGACCATTAAAATAGAATGATCCGTATATATGCAAAAAGAATCCGACTGACATCAGCCGGATTCTTTTTGATTTTATGATCTGTTCTGATTATACCATAAGGGCTGCGATGAGTGCGAGGATCGCGTAGAACTCAGGGAAAGCGGCGTAGATCATTGTGTTAGTCTGAACGTCGTGACCCTGTGAGATACCGATGATACCGTTTGCGCAGACCTGACCCTGGCGGATTGCAGAGAAGAGGCAGATGAAACCTACAGCAAGACCTACTGCGAAGAGTGAAACACCGTCAGCAGCGAAGTCCTTGCCGATCCACATAAGGAATGCTACGAAACCGTAGAGACCCTGTGTTGCAGGCATCGCAGAAAGGATCATATAAGAAGAAGACTTCTCAGGGTTCTTCTTGAGGGCACCTTCAGCTGCGTTACCAGCGATAGTGGTTCCGATTGCAGAACCGATACCAGAAAGGCCGAGCATAAGAGCGAGGCCGATGTAACCAAGAATTTCGTTCATAATGTTTTTAGTTTTTATTAGTTATTTGTTAATTATTTTTTTTGTTATAGAGGATTACTCCTTGTTGGTTGTGAGCGGGTTGTAGGCTGCACCCTTTCCTTCGTAGCCGGCATTCTTGAAATACTCCACGAATGTGAGTCGCAGAGGATGCACGAATGCACCGAGTGATGACATAAGGATATTCAGCACGTGTCCGAACATAAGGATCAGAATGAACGGCAGCCAGAGGATGATGTTGCTTCCATCTCCGAGGACCATTCCACCGAGGTTGTTGAACGCCTGTCCGAGCATACCTCCTGCGAGTCCGAGTGCAAAGAGACGGATGTAGCTGAGTACGTCTCCAAGGATACCGGTAGCCATATTGTAGGTGTCCCAGAGTCCGGAACCGATGTTCATAAGAGGATTTCTTCCAGGTGTGTTGAATATGTAGATTCCAAGAGCTGAAAGCACTCCGATCACGATCACCGCCCATTTGATTGCAGCAGGGGAGAGAAGCTTTGCAACTCCCAGAACTGCTACGATGATGCCTCCTACGATGAGGAGAAGCCATCCCCAGGCACTGACTGTCTGTCGGAATCCGAATCTCTTGGTGTAGCATATTGCCTTTACTGTCATTGCAAGGCAGATGTGGAACACTCCGATTGCAAGGGCAAGAAGCATCTGGATGTTGAATACTCCGAGTCCAGGAACTTCTACTTCACCTACTATCATACAGTTCTTGACAGCTTCAGGTACCCAAGCAGCCTCGTACAGGCTCATTCCGAAGAATGTACCGAGCAATGTACCTACAACTATGGTTCCTGCTCCAAGGATAGAGATGATGTTTCCGAGTCCGTCGAACATAGCAAACTTCACCCAGCCTCTGTTGAGCATAAGTCCGAAGAGAAGGAGGACGATACCGTAACCTGCATCTCCAAGACACATTGCAAAGAACAGTAGGTAGAAAGGGGCTACAATCGAAGTCGGGTCGAACTCACTGTACACCGGCATTCCGTACATTCCTGTGAATGACTCGAACTGTCTTGTGAACCAGTTGTTCTTCAGCTTGATAGGAGGATTGTCCTCCTCGACTGCCTCGTCCTTGATGTAGAGTACTCCCATCTTGTCGAATGCCTCAGCAAGTTCAGCATCGTTCTCAACAGGTGCAAATCCTGTGAACACAGTGATGTGGTCCTCAGCTGCACTTGAAGCTGCTGAGTCTGCGAGGTAGCGGTCAAGGTCGACGAGCTCTTTGTTGCAGGCTTCCTTGATGGCAGGGATATAGTCCTTTGCATTCAAGAGACCAGCCTTGCACCCGATGATCTCAGCCTTGATCTGTGCTGCTTCTGCAGCAGCCTCTGCATATGTTCCTTCAGGTGCGGCAACTTCCTGTACAGGGAAGCTGTACTCCTCACCCTTAGGGGCAACTGTCACAAACCATACCTTCTGACCGTCGTTGTTGACGATCTGAAGAGGCTGGAGCTCGCTCCATACCGGATCGTATCGTTTCAAGTCTACGCAATAGTAGCGGACAGTGTAGCCGAGTTCTGCAAGACCGTCGATTGCCTTCTTGTCATAGTCTCCCCAAGGGAGTCTCACCTTCATCTGCTTTTCAGCATTTGCAAGTGAGGTATTCAGCTCGCCGAGCTTAGTTCTGCACTGCTCAATGAAGTCGACAGGGTCGCCTTCAACTGTAACAGTGGCTTTCGCAATTGCTTCAGCGTCAGCATCTTTAGAGAAGTTGATGCCTTCCAGGTACTCAAGAGTCTTTCTGGCTCTTGTCACCTTGGCAAACATCTCGGAAGAGTCCTGGTCTACAGGTTTTACAGAACGGCTGATGTCCACGACTCCGAGCTCCTGAAGCTGCTCCAGGAAGCCCTCCTTCTCTCCTGTAAGGAGAACGAAGGAATATTTGGTCATTTTAGTTATCATTGTTCTGCTCCTCCTCTTCTTCTATAGCGTGTCTGCTCTTCACGATCTTGGAAGCAGCCTTGGAGAGGTTCTCCTCGTCTTCCATATATCGTTTGATCTTTCTGATAGCCTCCTGATAGCCAGGGATCTGCACCTTCTCATAAAGGTTCACCTTCTGAGTGGTCTTCTTTCTCTGGAAATCAAGGATACGTGCCTTCTCGAGGTAGACCTCTGATTCGATTCCGAGTCTTGAGAGTTCCTTGAGGATGGCAACTCCGTCAGCGTACCACGCAGGGCAGTTGAAGGCGTTGAACTCGTGGATCTCGTACTTGATCTCTCCCAATGCAGGAGTCTTTACTCCGGCAACCTTCACAGTGTAGAGGTCTACATCTGTGATTGAGATCAGGTTCGGCTGGAATTCGTTCCAGAGGGCTGCGAGATAGTCGTATCTCTTCAGTGAGGCTTCAAGATCTTCAATAAGCTTCTCCGAATAGTCCTTGGCCTTCTTCACCTCTACGCGCAGAGCCGACTCCTTGTTCTTGAGAGTAGGGAGGGCGTTCTTACGCATCTTGAGCTGTTTGTTCAAGTTGTTCAGAGACGTCTTATTATATTGAAACTTAATAGCCATAATAATTAGTTACCTTTCCAATAAGTGTCGATGAGTTCCTGCTTGATACCGGTCTCGGCCTTTGTGAAGTAGGTTCCGAAGAGCTCCCACGCAGTGTCGAGCATCTCGTCGATCTTGAGGTTTACGTCGATGGCAAGAAGTCTTGTAGCATATGCCTTTGCATAGTCAAGACATCTGAGGTCATAGTCGCTGAGGTCGAAACCGTTCTCGAGCTTAGTCTTTGCGTTCTGAGCATCGGCGTAGAGACGTACTGATGCATTCATCACCTGGCCGTGGTCCTTACGTGTCTTCTTACCCTGTACGAGCTGTTTCAGACGTGAAAGCGAACGGAACGGGTCGATGATGACCTTTCCTGAATCCGGGTCGGTACGGAGGAAGAGCTGTCCCTCTGTGATGTAACCGGTGTTGTCCGGAATCGCGTGAGTGATGTCTCCGTCGTTGAGGGTTGTCACAGCAATGATGGTGATCGAACCTCCCTCAGGAAGCTGCACGGCCTTCTCGTAGATCTTTGCGAGGTCTGAATAGAGTGAACCTGGCATAGAGTCCTTTGAAGGGATCTGGTCCATACGGTTAGACACGATAGAAAGCGCGTCGGCGTAGAGTGTCATATCGGTAAGGAGCACGAGAACCTTCTCGTTCTTCTCCACAGCGAAGTACTCTGCCGCTGTAAGTGCCATATCCGGAATGAGGAGTCGCTCTACAGGTGGCTGCTCTGTTGTGTTTACGAAAGAAATGATCTTGTCCAGAGCACCTGCAGCCTCAAACTCGTGCTTGAAGTAAAGGTAGTCGTCGTTTGAAAGACCCATACCTCCGAGGATGATCTTGTCAACGTCAGCGCGGAGCGCTACCTGAGCCATTACGTTGTTATATGGCTGGTCTGGGTCGGCGAAGAAAGGAATCTTCTGTCCTGATACGAGGGTGTTGTTCAAGTCGATACCTGCGATACCTGTAGGGATGATCTGTGAAGGCTGACGTCTCTTGTAAGGATTTA
>JAFZED010000040.1 GCA_017560825.1 Bacteroidales bacterium
CCCGGCGGCGTCAAGCCGCAGGACGAAAATATATCCGTCAATGATGATTGTTCTCCCAGGGCGTTGGTGACGACGAACCGGTCGAATATCCATTTCTGAAGCTTCTCGGATTTTTCGGCTCGTGCTGATCTGAGTGCCTTGATTTCTTTTTCGATTGATGAGATGTCCTCCTTGATCCGGCATATTCTTTCTTCCCAGGAAAGCTTCAGCCTTCGGAGCTCTGCCTTCTCGAATTGGCTCTGTCTGATCAGGGTCTGATGTTGTTCCTGATCAACTCCTGCTGCCCTTGCGGCTTCTCTCTCCTTCTTGGCGATTGCCATCTTGGCACGCATTTCCGCTATTTCAGACTCGGCATCTGCTTGAGCCTCCTGGAGGGCAGTTTTTATATTCTTAAAGTCTTGAGAATCTTCCAGTTGCCTTATCCGTGAGTTGAGCTGGTTCAGTTCTGCTTCGCCTTTCTTGAAGCCGCCGTTCGGGTCCAGGAGGTCGTAGATGGGCGGGACGAAGCCTTCTATGAGGTTCTTGTCGCAGACCGATCCGGAAAATCCGGCCAGATAGCCTTTTGTTCCGTCCGGTGCTTCGACAGCGAGCACTCCGAGCATCTTGCCTTGTCTGAAGTCGGATTCCGGAACCATTTTCAGTACCTCTTCAGCTGCTGCCTTGATCAGAGGGTGGGGCCTGTAGCGGAACGGGTCGTTGAATGAGTCTCCAAACTCCACGTGCAGGTCAGAGGGAAATCTGTGCAGGCAATTCATCAGCGGATCTGGAGGTTGTTGAGTTTGTATTCGTTGCAGATGTCCTGAAGGCCGCAGTCCTGACATTTGGGCTTGCGGGCTGTGCAGACGTATCTTCCGTGCAGGATAAGCCAGTGGTGAGCCTTGCCTCTGAGCTCGGGCGCAAAGCCGGCGGTCAGGTCCTTTTCGACTGCTTCAACTGTGCTTCCTTCTGAAAGTCCTATTCTTCTTGAGACTCTGAATACGTGGGTGTCTACGGCTATGACGGGCTTGTCGTATATTACCGAAGCGATGACATTTGCGGTCTTTCTACCTACTCCGGGCAGCTTTTCGAGTTGGTCGGTTTCAGAAGGGACCGTGCTGGAGAAATCGGAAACGAGCATTCTGGCCATTCCGATCAGGTGTTTTGCCTTATTGTTGGGGAATGATATTGATTTTATCAGTTCGTAGACTTCTTCGAAGGTGGCTTCCGCAAGGTCTTTCGGCTCGGGGAACCTGGAGAAGATCTGGGGAGTGTGCATATTCACACGCTTGTCCGTACATTGTGCGGACAGGATGACTGCTATCAGGAGGTGGAAAGGTGTGTCGTAGTGCAGCTCGGTTTCTGCAACTTCCATATTGACCGAGAACCAGTCGGTCACCTTTCTGAACAGTTCGCGGCGTCTCATATCTCAAGGTTTATCAGATGGTGAGTTCGAGGTCGATGGCATCTTCTTCGGTCTGCTCTATGCAGTTTTCCTCTTTGCAGACCATAACTCTGCCAGGGTACTTCTCGAAGATCTGTCTGTTGTGAGTTACCATCACGATGGCTGTGCCCTTGTCTTTGTTGATGCCGGTGAGGAGCTTCATAATGCCGTCTGCAGTCTCGTTGTCGAGGTTGCCGGTCGGCTCGTCAGCTATGATTACCTCCGGGTCATTAAGCAGTGAGCGCGCGATCGCTATGCGCTGCTGCTCTCCGCCGGAGAGCTGGTGAGGCATCTTGTGCGCCTTGCGCTGCATTCCCACAGCCTCGAGCACGCTGCTTATCCTCTTAGCCATTTCGTCTTCATCCTTCCATCCTGTGGCTCTGAGCACGAAGGACAGGTTGTCCTCCACGCTTCTGTCCATAAGCAGCTGGAAGTCCTGGAACACAACTCCCATCCTTCTTCTCAGGTAAGGGATGTCCCTGTCCCTGATGCCGTTGAGCTGGAATCCGCACGCCTGGCCATCTCCTTTGACGAGAGGATTTTCTGCGATGATAGTTCTGATGATGGAGGTCTTTCCTGTACCTACTTTTCCGACGATATACACGAAGTCTCCAGGCATTACGTCCATATTGAGATTGTATATTACAGTCGCCTCACCGTTGATGATGTCTGCGTTTCGGAATGAGATGATAGGTTTGTTCTGTTCCATAGGTAAAAAATCGTAGTTTGTCGTACAAAGATAGTGGAAAAATAGTTAAATTTGTAAGTTAAATTAGTGTAAAACTGATAATGAAGAAAAAGTTTATATCTATAGCCGTTCTGGCCTTTCTTACAGGCTCTTTGGCGCTTACTTCCGCTGCTCAGGACAGACCTGAAGGATTCAGGGAAGCCTTGAAGCTTATGGACAGGGGATTCGGATCCCGTGCATCGTCATTGTTCTCCGGTCAGGGAGATGTGAATGCTCAGGCCTACGATATTCTTTGTCAGGTGCAGAACCGTACAGAAGGATATGAGGCGCAGACGCTTCTGTTTCTGGAAGAGAATTCTCACGTTGCAGCAGTCCCTCAGATCAGGTATGCCTACGCCTTGAATCTCTTTGATGATGGCAGGTTCAAGGAGGCAGCAGACATTTTCGGAAGCCTCGAGCCAAAACATCTCAATCCTTCCCAGAGGACTGAGTATCTTTTCAAGAAAGCTTACTGTGCCCTGGAGAATCGTGCGATGAATGAGGCTCTTGAAGGATTTGAGGCAGTGGAGAAGCTGCCGATGAATGACTACACTGCTCCGTCAAGATATATCCTCGGATATATGAACTATGAGAAACGCTCCTTTGACAAGGCCCTTTCGTGGTTCGAGAAGTCCGTGGAGGACAGCCGTTTCAGCGAAATATCGAATTATTACATTATGGAGTGCCGCTTTATGCTCGGCGACCACGTTTTTGTCGCAGCAAATGCTGAGACAATGATGGATGCTGTGCCTGCAGACCGCAAGCCGAACACTGCGAGACTTGTTTCGGAGTCCCTTCTGGTTCTTGGTGATGCGGACAAGGCAAGAGAGTACTATGATGTGGCTGTGGGTGCGGGTGAGGCTCCTGAAACCAGGGCAGAGTGGTTCTACAGCGGTTCTGTGCTTTATGCAGTCCAGGACTATGAGGGCGCTATCAGAAGCTACAGCAGGATGACGGCAAGGACCGACTCTCTCGGACAGATCGCAAACTATCATCTCGGCTACAGTTACATCCAGACCAAGAACAAGGTGGCGGCGCTTACTGCGTTCAGGGATGCTGCGCAGGTGTGGTACGATGCCGCTATGGCAGAAGATGCCTACTTCAACTGGGCAAAGCTGGCCTTTGACATAAATCACGACCCGTCTGTCTTCAATGACTATCTCAAGAAGTATCCGGCAAAGGAACAGTCTGACCGAATCAACAACTATATAGCTGTGGCCGCCCTCTATGACCGTGACTACGCCACAGCCATCGAGGCATATGACAGGATCGATGAACTCGATGATGGTATGGTTCTTAATTATATGAAGGCTAACTACTTGAGGGCCAATCAGCTGGTTTCAAGTGGCTCTTACCGCCTTGCAATCCCTTGTCTGAAAGCTTCTGCCTACTACTCGGACAAGAGCAGCAGATTCAACCAGCTCTCACGTTTCTGGCTTGCCGAATCTTATTACCGCAACGACCAGTATGATGAGGCAATTTCCCTCTTTGAGACCCTGTATAACACCCAGGCTCTTTACAGACAGCCGGAATCTTATGTCATTCCTTACTGCATAGCCTACAGCCACTACAAGAAGGGTGCGTACGATGCAGCATTGAAGTGGTTCGGCGTCTATCTCGATGAGTCACTTGAGCAGCTATACCGCAAGGAGGCTATGGAAAGAAAGGCAGACTGCTACTTTATTCAGAAACAGTATGATAGGGCGGCAAAGGCCTATGATCTGGTCCTTAAGGACTACTTCAATGTCGATGATATATATGCATACTATCAGTCGGCTCTTTCGTATGGTCTTCTGAACAAGAGTGCCAAAAAGATAGAGCTTCTGTCGAATGTGATGAAGGCTTCACCTTCTTCTAAGTTCTATCCGGAGGCTATGTTCGAACTTGGAAGATCGTATGTCGCTGCGGAGAAGGATGAACAGGCTTTCGAATGCTTCAACAGGATAGTAAAGAATGTCAAGGATTTCAACTACGTGGCAAGGGCCTATGTGGAAATGGGCTCGCTTGCAAGAAATCAGTCTCAGTACAATGAGGCTCTGGGTTATTACAAGAAGGTGGTTGAGGAGATGGCGTTCTCGGATTATGCCGACGATGCAATGGCTGCAATTGAGTCAATCTATCAGACCAAGAACGATCCTGAGGAGTACATTGCGTACATTGAGTCGATCGGCAAAGGTGCGTCAAAGACCGAGGATGAGAAGGAGGCAATGATCTTCAATTCAGCAGAGCAGGTCTATCTCTCCGGAAATTACGAGAGGGCTCTGGCATCGCTCAAGTCCTATCTGGATAAGTATCCTGCAGGAAAGAATGCATATAAGGCAGACTTCTATATGGCTGAATCGTACAGGAGCCTTGGCAAGCTTGAACAGGCCTGCGATTCGTACACCAATGTAATACAGGACGGAGAGGGTTCGTTCGTGGAACTTTCTATGCTGAACTTCTCAAGGCTTTCTTATCAGCTTGAGCGTTGGGAGGATGCCTTCGGCGGCTATTCTTCGCTGTACTCGGCAGCCCTGCTTGATAACAACAGACACGTAGCTGTGGTGGGAATGATGCGTTCTGCATTCAAGGCACATAAATGGTCTGATGCAATAACTAATGCCGACAGGCTTCTCGTCTCAGACAAGGCGGATGCCCAGGGCAAAGCCGAGGCACTTTACATAAAGGCCAAGTCATATCTTGCGTCAAGCCGACGTGATGAGGCGTTCAGTATCGTGGAGGACCTTGCCAGGGATGTGACTACGGAATACGGTGCAGAGGCTGCATATATGCTCATTGTGGACAGCTATGACAAGGGAGACTTTGAAGAGGTGGAGAATAAGGTGTACGCTCTCTCTGATGCGGGAACTCCGCATACTTACTGGCTGGCAAAGAGTTTCATTGTCCTTGGAGATTCCTTCGTGGAGAGAGGGGAGTATGAGCAGGCTGAAGCGACATTCCAAAGCCTTGTGGAAGGGTATGAGGCGACCCGACCTGACGATGATGTGCAGGATAATGTACAGATGAGGCTGAAGAAGCTGAAAGAGATTATGACTGAATCAACTAATATGTAAGATGATGAAAAACAATATATTATATCTTGTTGTTGCGTTGATTGCACCTTTTGCCGTGCACACGGCGTCTGCCCAGGATCTTGATCCTACGGTTGAGGTGAACAGGGACTATGAGGGAAAACTCCTGATTGTCCATAAGCCGATATTGGATATGGCTGTCCCTGATTCCGTGTACAGATTCGATCTTGATTTTGACTACTCTGTGACAGACACTCCGTATAAAGGAGCTTATGAATTTGTACCGTATTCTTTGGATATCAACCTGGCGCCGAAGCAGCGTGATAAAGGAAAGCTTTACCTCAAGGCAGGTGCGGGCTATCAGCTGCATCCTGTCTTTGACCTGGTGTGGACTCCTGTGTTCAAGAATGATTTCAGACTTGATGTGTATGGAAGAAACAGGTCTTACTTGGGTAATTATTGGACTATGTCCTCTCCCGATTTTACAACTGAAGAAATCGGAATCGTAGACGGTGATCCTGACAAGGAGGCGTGGTCTGGAATGGATCTGTCGACATCTGCAGGAGTGGCAGGAAGGTATGACTGGAAGAATGCTATGTTGGTCTTTGGCGCTGATTATGTCAATCTTCTTCAAAGTCAGGAAATGGATGTGTATGGCCTCCGTGTACGTTCTTACAATTCGGCAGGTCTGAATCTTGGCGTTGCAGCAAAAGACCCTCATTCGGTGGGTCTTGACTATAAGGTGGGACTGGAGTACAGGTATTCAGATGACCAGGCCAATGATCAGGTCAATGGCCCTGCCGGACTTCAGTCGCACGACCTGGACTTTGGCCTGAATGTTGAGTCTGTTCTTACTGGAGGCCACAATATGAAGATTGATGCCAGATTCGGAATGACCGACGAAAGTGGCTTCTTTGATGTTACTGCAGGTGCCTTTGAATTTGCACCTCGCTATGTGTTGAAGGCAAGCAGATGGCATCTGGATCTCGGTCTGAGACTTTCAACAGTCTTCAAGACTGACGGAAAATCTTCTGTATTCCAGTACAAAGAAAAGGTGATATATCCCGATCTCAGGGCTGAATATATGATTTCCCCTGAGTTCCTCAAGGTCTATGCTTCCCTCGGCGGAGGATGTGAGATGAACACCTATTCTTCGTTGGTCCGCGAAAACCGTCGTCTTAATTTCTATTATGGAAGGGGAGTGTGGAACCTCCTGGATGTGACCGAGGAAAGACTCGCGGCAGAGCTCGGTTTTGAGGGACGCATCACCCATCGTTTCGGATATACTTTAAAGGGAGGATATAAGGTGTATGGAAATGCTCCTCTTCAGGCGCTGTATATCCCAACCGGAGTGTCGGAATACTTGCCTGCGCTTGGTTACGCACCGTATCAGATGGCTTATGCGTCGATGGATTTCCTCTTTGACTCTGAGCCGCTTCGAGTAGACGGAAATCTTGAGTTCAATGGAGTTACATCAATAGTCGAGTCATTCAGTACTCTTGCAGGCTTTGTCTTCCCGGCTCCATTCAAGGGAGATGTTGAGGTTATGTACGACTTCAAGGACAGAATATTCGCCGGAGTTGACTGTGAATTCTCTACATCTCGCGACGGACGTGCATACAGGCAGACAAAGGGGGGAAGTGCCAAGGATTATAAGGTTACGGTCCCAGGATATGCTGATCTTGGAGTGAGCCTGGAGTATCGTTTCAATAATAAGATGTCTTTATGGGCGCGCGGTGGAAACCTTCTCGGAATGAAGATTCAGAGAGAGCTGCTTTATGCTGAAAAAGGACCTTATTTTACGGCTGGAATTTGCTTGAATTTATAAGAAATTTTTACTAATTTTGTATGTTCGTTCGGTCGCTTCCGGACGTCCGCTATTAAAGAAGAAATACTAGAACAGATATGAGTGAAAATGAAATGAACACTACTGCCTCAGAGCAGTACTCCGCCAATAGTATTCAGGTACTTGAAGGACTTGAGGCGGTAAGAAAGAGACCGTCAATGTACATTGGAGACGTAGGAGAGAGAGGTCTCCATCATCTCGTGTATGAGGTGGTCGACAACAGTATCGACGAGGCTCTCGCCGGCTACTGCGACACTATCGAAGTAAGCATAAACGAAGATAATTCCATCACTGTAAAGGATAACGGACGTGGTATCCCGACAGGTATGCACGAAAAGGAGAACCGTTCTGCCCTTGAGGTGGTTCTCACAGTGCTCCACGCCGGTGGTAAGTTCAGCAAGGACAGTTACAAGGTGTCCGGAGGTCTTCACGGAGTCGGTGTATCCTGCGTAAATGCCCTTTCTGACTATCTCAAGGCTGAGATCCATCGTGAGGGCAAGGTGTTCGTCCAGGAGTATTCTCAGGGTAAGCCGTACAAGCCTGTGGCTGTGGTCGGCGATGCGGAAGACACAGGTACTATCGTGACCTTCCATCCGGATCCCGAGATCTTCCAGGTTACGACAATATATAAATATGACACACTCGCAGCCCGCCTTCGCGAGCTCGCGTATCTGAATAAAGGCATCCGCCTGACCCTTACCGACCTTCGTACGAAGGTCCAGGATGTGGATGAGAACGGAAACGAACTTGAGACCACTCACTACAGACAGGATGTGTTCTACTCAAAGGAGGGTCTCAAGGAATTTGTCGATTATCTTGACGGTGGTTCAGAGAAGCTTATCGAGAGCCCGATCTACCTCGAGACAGACAAGATCATTCCGATCGAGATCGCTCTTCAGTACAACACATCATACACTGAGAAGATCTATTCTTATGTGAACAACATCAACACCATAGAGGGTGGTACCCACCTTCAGGGATTCAAGATGGGGCTTACAAGAACCCTCAAGAACTACGCTGACAAGGCAGGTATGCTTGCAAAGCTCAAGTTTGACCTCGCTGCAGATGACTTCCGCGAAGGTCTTACAGCCGTAGTTTCTGTGAAGGTTGCTGAACCTCAGTTCGAGGGACAGACCAAGACGAAGCTCGGAAACGGCGAAGTCGTTTCAGCTGTGTCGCAGGCAACTGCCGCTGCACTCGAGCAGTATCTTGAGGAGAATCCTAAGGAGGCTAAGATGATTGTAGAGAAGGTCATCCTTGCTGCAACTGCACGTCACGCTGCAAGAAAGGCACGTGAGATGGTTCAGAGAAAGACAGTTATGTCAGGTGCAGGCCTTCCTGGAAAGCTCGCTGACTGTTCTGAGAGAGATGCTTCAAAGTGCGAGCTCTTCCTCGTCGAGGGAGACTCTGCGGGCGGTACTGCAAAGCAGGGACGCGACCGTATGACTCAGGCCATCCTTCCGCTCCGAGGTAAGATCCTCAATGTGGAGAAGGCAATGGAGCACAGAGTGTTCGAGAGCGAGGAGATCCGCAACATCTACACAGCTCTTGGAGTGACAGTGGGTACCGAAGAAGACAGCAAGGCCTTGAATCTCAGCAAGCTCCGTTACCATAAGATCATCATTATGACCGATGCCGACGTGGACGGAAGCCACATTGCGACATTGATTCTTACATTCTTCTTCCGCTATATGATCGACCTTATCAAGAACGGTTATGTCTACTTGGCGACTCCGCCTCTCTATCTCGTGAAGAAGGGTAAGGAAGAGATCTACTGCTGGACAGAGGCGCAGCGCAAGGAGGCTACCCTCCAGCTTGGAAAGGGATCTGAGAAAGGTGTGTACGTGCAGCGTTACAAAGGTCTTGGAGAGATGAGTGCAGAGCAGCTTCAGTCTACGACTATGGATCCTGAGAAGCGCCTTCTCCGTCAGATCACCATCGAGAACGCAGCAGAGGCAGAGCGTACATTCTCAATGCTTATGGGTGACGACGTTCCGCCGCGCAGGGAGTTCATCGAACAGAATGCCCACTACGCAAATATTGATGCATAACAAATATTAATGAAGATATATCAGTGTCGCCACAGAACTGTGCCGACACTGATATATGCATATAGCCCCTTGATATTTATATATGGAAAAGACCAATTTCCCACGTTCCTTCAAGGCCTATCTTCCGTTGATGGCCCTGTTTCTGATTATGGTCTTCGTGATGCCGAGGAGTCCTAAGTTCAATTACGACTACAAGAAGGGATCTCCGTGGATGTATGAGACCCTGATCGCTCAGTTTGATTTCCCTATTCTGAAGACAGACGAACAGATACAGGCAGAGCAGGAAAAGAACGGCTCGGTCGTGATTCCGTATTTCAGGCTTGACTCAAAGGTAGCAGCCCAGAACGGTAATGCGCTCTCGTCAATGGATCTTGGAGAGTGGTCTGAAGTGAAGCCCGCTCTTGCTGATGCTATGGCAGGCTTGTATGCAAAGGGAATCGTTTCTTCGGCCAATGAGCTTGATAGGGACAGCGGTGAGGGACTGATATTCGTCCAGAAGGACAGGAGAGCTTCAAAGGTTCCTGTCTCAGAAGTGTACACGCAGGAGGATGCGGAGGCTCATCTGCGTGAAGTCATAGTGGGATCTTGGCCGGAATGCAACGTGGATTCTCTTTTCTCTGCTGCCGGTATCGCTTCTCTTGTCACTCCGAACCTCATCTATGATTCACAGACTACTGAACTTGTGCACGATGAGAGTGTAAGGTATGTTTCCAGCACGCAGGGAGTTGTCAAGGTAGGACAGGTCATAGTGTCTGAGGGTGAGATCGTTACGGCTGAAATCGAGCAGCTTCTCAAGTCATATGAACAGGAGTATGACAAGAGTGTGGGCTATGTCGGTAAAAGGGGTTTTATGTGGGTAGGAAATGTGATTCTTGCCTTTTCCATTGTACTTGTGCTTTTTCTTGCCCTGTGCTACTGCAACTTCAGAGTCTTTGACGAGTACAACAAGTACCTTTATCTCTTGATGATCTTTGCTGTTGCGGCGATAGCATCGTCGCTTGTCGCGCGTGAAGATCCGTCGATGTATTACCTGATGCCGTTCACCCTCATATCCCTATATCTCTTGGCCTTCTTTACCAAGAGGATAGTGTTCTCGGTGTACTTCATATCCCTGCTTCCGATGCTGATCTTTGCACCTAACGGTGTTGAGCTTTTTGTCATCTACCTTGTGGCGGGAAGTGTCGGTATGCTTGTGTTCGGTTTCTTCAACAGGGGATGGCTTCAGTTTGTGACTGCGCTCATCGTATTTGCCGTGATGGCGGTTGTATGGGGAGCCTTCCGTCTTGTGGATGGAGTCAGGGGAATTGCCGATTATCACACGGTTCTTGATATGGCTCTCGCAGCCTTCCTGTCGGTTGCCGGCTACCCGCTGATATATCTTTTTGAAAGGATATTCGGACTTGTGTCCAATTCCAAGCTGGCAGATCTGAGCGACACCAACAACAAACTTCTCAGAATGCTTGCAGACAAGGCCCCGGGTACGTTCCAGCATTCACTCCAGGTTATGAATCTTGCGGATGCCGCTGCTCGTTCCATCGATGCGAATGTGCTTCTTGTGCGTGCCGGTGCGCTTTATCACGATATAGGTAAGATCGCTAATCCTCAGTGCTTTACTGAGAATCAGGCGGCTGGAGTGCGCTATCACGAAGACCTGACTCCAAAGGAAAGTGCTCAAGAGATTATCAGGCATATCTCCGATGGACTTGCGCTTGCTGAAAAGCACGGCCTGCCACACGTGATCCAGGAGTTCATCTCGTCGCATCACGGTACTTCAAGCACTGGTTATTTCTACACCAAATACCTCAATGACGGTGGCGATCCTGACGATGTGGCTGCCTTCTTCTACGACGGTTTCAAGCCAGTCACCAAGGAGCAGGTTGTCCTTATGATATGTGACTCTGTAGAAGCGGCTTCAAGAAGCCTCAAGCATTATTCTGAAGAGAGCATTTCGGCTCTTGTGGACTCGATTGTGGATGGCAAGATGTCACAGGGACAGTTCTCGGAAGCAGACATATCAATCCGAGAAATCAACTCGATAAAGGATGTCATAAAGTCATATATCCAGCAGATGTATCACTCGCGTGTGTCCTATCCTAAGCGTAAGCAGAAGTAGGGGTGTCGGGCATTTTGAATTGTCGCAAATTTTGATTACTTTTGCGGGCTAAAATTTTGGGCGCTTGTGCCTTGACGAAGAAAATAATTAAATAACAGATAATATGAAACTTGAACAGAACAGAATTGATGATCTTAACCTCCAGGTTACCATCACAGTAGCAGCTGAAGACTACGCTGACAGCAGAAAGAAGAGACTTAACGATTTCAGAAAGAAAGCAGAGATCAAGGGTTTCCGTAAGGGTATGGTTCCGGCTTCTCTCGTTGAGAAGATGTATGGCCAGCAGGCTCTCGTAGATTCAGTTAATGACGTGATTGCAGAGTCTTTGAACAACTACATCCAGGAGAACTCTCTCCGCGTGCTTGGTGAGCCGCTTCCTGCAGAGGAGCAGCAGTCACACGTTTGGGAGGCAGGTAACGAGTTTACTTTCACTTTCGACATCGCTGAGAACCCAGAGGTCTCTTTCGAGCTCTCTAAGGAGGACGAGGTAGTTTACTACACTATCACAGTAACTGAGGCTGCTAAAAAGGAGATGAAGGACAACCTTCTCCGTCAGTACGGTTCACTTGAGGAAGGTGAGGCTGCTAAGGAGGACGATTTCATCATCGTTGATTTCGAGCAGGGTGATATGAAGGTAGAGGGTACTTATGTAGCTCTCCGCAATGTAGCTGAGGCTGCACGTGCTTCATTTGTAGGCGTAAAGGTTGGTGATGTTCTTGACGTTAACGTAAACGAGGCATTCGAGAACGAGACAGACCGTGCTTCTATGCTTAAGGTAAGCAAGGACGAGCTTGCTACTCTCGATCCAATGTTCAAGATGACTGTGAAGAACGTGAAGACTTTCGTTCCTGCAGCTCTTACTGAGGAGACTTTCGAGAAGGTGTTCGGTGTGAAGACAGAGGCTGAGTTCGACGCTAAGATCGAGGAGAGAATCCGTGCTGAGTACGCTCAGGAGGCTGACTTCCGTTTCTCTAAGGACGCTAAGGCTTTCCTTCTTGAGAAGGCAAATGTACAGATCGCTGAGAACTTCCTCAAGAGATGGGTATATGTCGTAAACGAGGGCAAGTTCACTATGGAGGACATCGAGAAGGATTGGGAGTTCTTCATCGCTGACTACAAGTGGCAGATGGTTCGCAACTTCCTTATGAACAAGTATGAGGTGAAGATCGAGGAGGCTGACCTTCTTGCATCTGCAAAGGGCTTCGCAGCTTACCAGTTCGCTATGTACGGAATGAACAACGTTCCAGAGGAGCAGCTCGAGTCATTCGCTAAGAACATCCTCTCACAGGAGGAGCAGGGAAGAAGAATTCTCGATCAGGTAGAGAACGAGAAGACTTTCGCTGCAGTTCGTGAGGTCGTTTCACTCAAGAAGAAGAAGATCTCAGTAGAGAAGTTCCGCGAGTTGAACTAAATTGATATACTGGCCGGCTCGCAAGAGTCGGCCTTTTTTGTAACAGGTCAGGTTCCCTGCCATATATATTAGAAAAGATTTATATGAATAAGGAATTTCAGAAATACGCAGTCCTGGAGCACGGCATCAGCTCTATGACAATGCATAGGTATTCGTCAATATATGACGGATATATTAACCCGACCATCATCGAGGAGAGAAAGCTGAATGTCGCATCGATGGATGTGTTCAGCCGTCTTATGATGGACAGGATTATCTTCCTCGGTGTGCCGATCGATGACGATGTGGCAAACATTATCCAGGCTCAGCTCCTGTTCCTCGCTTCTAATGACAGCAGCAGCGACATATCCCTTTACATCAACACACCTGGCGGTCAGGTTTCTTCCGGACTCGGCATCTATGACACAATGCAGATAATTGAGCCTGATGTGGCTACAATCTGTACCGGAATGGCTGCCTCTATGGGCTCTGTTCTTCTCTGTGCAGGTGCTCAGGGCAAGAGATCTGCCCTCAAGCATTCACGTGTGATGATCCACCAGCCTCTTGGAGGTGCACGTGGTCAGGCTTCTGACATCCTCATTGCTGCTCAGGAGATCGAGAAGACAAGAAATGAACTCTACAACATCATTTCAGAGCATAGCGGCCAGCCGATCGAGAAGATTTATGCTGACGGTGACCGTGATTTCTGGATGACCTCGCAGGAGGCTCTCGAGTATGGAATGATTGATGAAATCCTTGCTAAGAAGAAGAGATAATGGCGAAGTCACACAAGAATAATTCAGGCAGGTACTGTATGTTCTGCGGAAGGAGCGAAAATGAAGTGTCGCTTCTTCTCCAGGGACTTGATGCGTGCATATGTGCTGACTGTGTCAAGCTTGCAGGTGACTATGTCAAGGATTTCAACAAATCCTCAAAGCCTTCCCGCAAGTTGGATAAGGTTGAGTCCCTGCACAAGCCGATGGAGATCCATTCCTTCCTCGACCAGTATGTGATCGGTCAGGACAGGGCAAAGAAGCTACTTTCTGTTGCAGTCTATAACCATTACAAGCGTATAAACAACAACCTTGAGGCAGACAATGAGTTCGAACTCGAGAAGTCTAACATTCTTATGGTCGGTCCTACCGGTACTGGTAAGACATTGATGGCCAAGACTATAGCCCGCCTTTTGAATGTGCCGTTCACTATTGTTGATGCAACTGTGCTCACAGAGGCCGGTTATGTCGGTGAGGATGTGGAGAGCATACTCTCGCGTCTTCTTCAGGAGGCAGATTACGATGTAGCAAGGGCAGAGAGAGGAATCGTGTTCATCGACGAGATCGATAAGATCGCTCGTAAGAGCGACAATCCGTCGATCACCCGAGATGTGTCTGGAGAGGGTGTGCAGCAGGCTATGCTCAAGCTTCTTGAGGGTAGCGTTGTGAATGTGCCACCTCAGGGAGGACGCAAGCATCCGGAGCAGGAGTTCCTTCACGTGAACACTCAGAACATCCTTTTCATCTGTGGCGGAGCTTTCGAGGGTATCGAGAGAAGGATTGCCCAGAGACTTAACACACAGGTGATCGGCTTCGGAGCAGGTAACAAGCAGCAGATCGACAAGGATAATCTTCTTAAATATGTTGAGGCTCAGGACCTTCGTTCGTATGGCCTTATTCCTGAGATCATCGGACGTCTCCCGGTGATCACTTATTTGGATCACCTCGACAGGGAGGCCTTGAAGAGGATCCTTGTGGAGCCGAAGAATGCCCTTATGCGTCAGTATGAGAAGATGTTCGAACTTGACGGCATAAAACTTACAGTGGAGCCTGAGGTCCTTGACCTTATAGTTGACACTTCGATTGAGAACAAACTCGGTGCACGAGGCCTCAGATCCATCTGTGAGGCCATTATGACTGATGCGATGTATGAGGCACCGTCTTCAAACAAGAAGACATTCAAGCTTACACTTGCATACGCAAAAGACAAACTTGAGAAAAAATAGAAATTTAAATCGACCCCATATGAAGACATACATTGAGACTAATAAGGAACGTTTCTTCGAGGAACTGTTTTCTTTGTTGAGGATTCCTTCTGTGAGTTCTCTGGAACAGCACAAGCCTGATATGCAGCGCTGTGCTGAAAGACTCGTAGAGCTTCTTCTTGAAGCCGGTGCAGATGAAGCTGCCGTTTACCCTACAACAGGCCATCCGGTAGTCTTCGGCCAGAAGCTCATCGACCCCTCACTCCCTACAGTTCTTGTCTATGGACACTACGACGTGCAGCCTGTAGACCCTATCGAACTCTGGCACTCAGATCCGTTTGAGCCTGAGATCCGCGATGGAGCAATCTATGCACGCGGTGCCAATGATGACAAGGGTCAGCTCTTTATGCACATCAAGGCATTTGAGTTTATGGTGCGTGAAGGCGGACTCAAGCACAATGTGAAGTTCATCCTCGAAGGTGAGGAGGAGATCGGAAGCCCATCACTTGCAGCTTGGGCCAAGGAGAATAAGGATATGCTCGCAGCTGACATCATCCTTGTATCTGACACAACAATGATCTCAGAGTCTGTACCTTCGATAAACTGCGGAATGCGTGGTCTTTCATATGTAGAAGTAAAGGTAACTGGCCCTAACAAGGACCTTCACTCAGGCCACTACGGCGGAGCTGTCGCTAACCCGATCAACGTACTCTGCGATATGATTTCGTCCCTGATCGATAAGGACGGCCACATCACAGTGAAAGGCTTCTATGATGATGTGGTAGAGCTTTCTGACGAGGACAGAGCAAAGCTTTCAAGAGCTCCATTTGACATCGAGGAGTATAAGGAATTCCTTGATATCAAGGAAGTCAAGGGTGAGGCGGGTTACAGCACACTCGAGCGCACCGGCATTCGTCCTTGCCTGGATGTGAACGGTATCTGGGGCGGTTACACAGGAGAAGGTGCAAAGACAGTCCTTCCTTCTGTAGCTCACGCAAAGATCTCTATGAGACTGGTTCCAAATCAGGACAGCGCGACTATAACAAGACTCTTTACCGAGCACTTCCTCTCGATTGCACCTGACTATGTCAAGGTGGAGGTTATTCCTCATCACGGTGGTGACGGCTTCCTTATTCCTATCTCATCTCCAGCCTACAAGGCAGCTGAGAAGGCAATGACTGAGGTTTATGGCATTGAGCCGGTACCGTCGCGTGGAGGTGGATCTATTCCTATCCTTGCTGACCTTCAGCGTATTCTCGAAATCGATCCGCTTCTTATGGGATTCGGTCTTGAGAGGGACACAATCCACTCTCCAAACGAAAGCTACCTGCTGAAGCAGCTCTTCGCCGGAATGGAAGCAATCGCATTGTTCTACAGATATTATTAAGGTAAATATTATGACTAGAAAGGAGTTATTTGAGCAGATTCAGGCTAAGAAGAGTATGCTTTGTGTAGGCCTGGACGTGGATTTTGACAAGATGCCGGCACACGTGAAGGCTCTTGCAAATCACGGAGAACTTGCTGTCAAGGGTGAGCTTTTCAAGGGTAAGGCCCGCTCGATTGTTGAGTTCAACAAGGCTATTGTTGATGCCACAGCGCCTCATTGTGTGGCTTACAAGCCGAACCTCGCATTCTATGAGTGCTATGGAATCGACGGAATGCGCGCTCTGGATGCTACAGTTGACTACATCCGAACTAAGTATCCTGAAATCTTCCTTATCGCAGACGCGAAGAGGGGAGACATCGGCAACACAGCAAAGATGTATGCAAAGGCTTTCTTTGAGGAAATGGATTTTGATGCAGTGACTATTGCACCTTATATGGGAGCTGACAGTGTGACTCCGTTCCTTGAGTACAAGGACAAGTGGGCTATTGTGCTTGCTCTTACATCAAATGCATCTGCCTACCAGTTTCAGAATGCTCAGAAGGATGGAAAGCCTCTTTATCAGGCTGTTATGGAGGAAATGATGGAGATCTCTACACCAGACAATATGATGTTCGTTGTAGGTGCTACCAAGGCTGACAAGCTCACTGAGCTCAGAAGTTTCTGTCCTGACAATTTCTTCCTTGTACCTGGAGTAGGTGCGCAGGGCGGCTCAGCAGAAGAGGTCATCGCTCACGGAGCAAATGACCACGGCGGACTCCTCATCAATTCTTCAAGAGGAATCCTCTTTGCTGACAGCACTGAGAATTATGCTAAAGTGGCTGCTGAGGTCGCTGCAAAGACAGCTAACCTATAGTGCCTTTATAAAGAATTCCTTGCACATCTTGCGGCTTATGTCGTAGGATGTGCAATCTGTTTTTCTGAGTACCCTGTTTACATCAGAAAGATCGCAGACATAGAGTCTGTCTATAAGGGAAAGGTAGATGGTGGAGTACTTGATGTCCAGGTTTCTCTGAAGATCGCTGGCGTACTCCATCGCCAGGATGACTTCCTCTTCCGAGAGGTTGTCTTTGCAGAAAATATATAGACCGTACTCCTGGAAGTCGCCATAGAATCCTGCTCCTACCTTGCTGATCTTGCTTTCGATAATGCGTCGAAGCGGCTGGGCGAGGCGCCAGTAGTCGTACTCGAGTGAACCTATATAGCGGCCGTCCTGGAGACCGTAACCATAACCGCTGCTGAGAATCTGTCCGATTTCCTCCTTGTCTTTTTCTTCTACAGTCAGGCCTGCCATTTCCTTGAGCAAAGCCTTTGCTACATCTTTTGTCGGCTCCATTGCTCTGGTCACTTCTATTCCTATGCTCTTGTCCGGCATCTGAAGGTCTGGCCTGTCTTCATTCACAAGACCGGCATACTTTTCTCCAAGAATTGTCTCCAGGCAGATCTGAGCGTAGCGCTCAAAGAAACAAGTGTCGAATTTTCTCATATATTCTTAAATAAATTTAGAATATGTCTTGCCCCAGGTTACTATTTTCATTATATTTGCCTTGTTCTTGTGAAAGAACTTCTTTAACACACACAATTCAATTCAAATTTTCTTTTTGGGCAGGACTATCCGTGAGGTTCGTCCTGCTTTTCTTTGTGTGTGCCTGCTCTTTCTACTCGAACTCTTTAGCCAATCCGCCCTCGCTGGTCTCCTTGTAAAGTGACGGAAGGTCCTTTCCTGTCTGCTTCATCACATTCACGACCTGGTCGAAGGTCACGCGGTGTCTTCCGTCGGTGTAGAGTGAATATATTCCTGCGTCAAATGCTCGTGCTGCTGCGTAGGCGTTTCTTTCTATGCAAGGGATCTGTACAAGTCCTCCAACCGGGTCGCAAGTGAGTCCGAGGTGGTGCTCAAGGCCCATTTCAGCTGCGTACTCAATCTGTGACGGACTTCCTCCCATAAGCTGGGTCACGGCTCCTGCCGCCATTGCGCAGGCTACTCCGACCTCACCCTGGCATCCCACTTCAGCTCCTGAAACTGAAGCGTTGTACTTTACTATGTTTCCGATAAGACCGGCTGTAGCAAGGGCTCTTACAATTCTCTGGTCGCTGAATCCGTAGGTCTTCTTGAGGTGGTAAAGGACGCTCGGAAGTACGCCGCAAGAGCCGCAGGTCGGTGCTGTCACTATGGTTCCTCCGCTGGCGTTTTCCTCGCTTACCGCAAGTGCGTAGGAGAAGATGAGTCCTCTTGTTCTGAAGGCATCACTCTGGCCGTCTGCCCTTACGAAGTAGCTGAGGGCCTTTCTTCTCATATTCAGAGGTCCCGGAAGTGCTCCTTCCTGGTCTATTCCGCGCTCTACTGCTTTCTGCATTACGTCCCATACAAGTTGCAGGTAATCCCAGAATCCGTAGTTGCTGCCTTCGACTTCATCCACGTACTCCCAGAAGCTCTTTCCGCTTCTGTTGCACCAGTCAAGGATCTCCTTAAGGGTGCTCATTCCGTAGAGCTCGGAGCTGTCCTCGTCTTCTACAGGCATCTCCATACAGATGATGTCTCCTCCTCCTACACTGTAGTAGGTCCATTTGTCATAGAGGTCGCCGTCGAAGTTTACAGATGCTATCTTCATTCCGTTAGGGTGCACCTGGAGGTTCTCTTTAGGCTTCCATTCTATTACGACATCGCCGCCTCTTTTGTCTTTGCTCTCTAGGGTCTCCTTGTCTGTCCATTTCCAGGTGGAGAATGCCTCTTCAACAGCCCAGTCTGTAAGGTGGCCTTTGCCGGTCGCCGCGAGGGAACCGTAGAGAGTCACGTGAAGATGGTCGGCATCGCTGTGGTGCTCCAGATAATGCCTTACTGCCTTGAAAGGACCCATTGTGTGACTGCTGGATGGGCCCTTACCTATTTTATATATGTTCTTTATAGATTTCATTGTTGTCCGTTTTATAGATAATCTTCAAAATACATCGAGATCTTGTCGTGCAGGTGGACTCTGTCCTTGCCCATCACATTGTGCTCTGCGCAAGGATAAGGGAAGTAGTCGACCTGTACGTTGTTCTTGATGCACTCCCTGATGAAGCTGAGACTATGCTCCCACACAACCACAGGGTCGATGGCACCCTGGCATATCAAGAGCTTGCCCTTCAGGTCCTTTGCCTTGTTGATCAGGCTTGTCTTCGCATATCCCTCAGGGTTGGTGGCAGGATTGTCCATATATCTCTCGCCGTACATCACCTCGTACCACTTCCAGTCGATTACAGGGCCGCCGGCAACGGCTACCTTGAATATTTCAGGATAATTGGTGATAAGGGATATGGTCATAAATCCACCGTAGCTCCATCCGTGTACGCCGATCCTGTCCTTGTCGACATATGGGAGGTCCATCAGCATCTTCACACCCTCGATCTGGTCTGCCATCTCCGCCTGGCCGCACTGGCCGTGGATCGCCTGCTCGAAGGCAAGGCCGCGGTTCTCTGTGCCTCTGTTGTCCTGGACATAGACGAGGTAGCCGCGCTGAGCCATATACATCTCCCATCTGCGGAGAAGTCCCAGGTAGGTGTTCTGGACCATCTGCGAATGTGGGCCGCCGTAGACATAGACTATTACAGGGTACTTCTTTGACGGATCGAAGTCCTTCGGCTTGATGAGCCTGTAGTAGTTGTCGTACTGGCCGTCAGCACTCTTTATGGTGCCGAGGCTGATCTCTGTGTAGGCATAGTCGAGGGTCGGGTCTTCAGCTGTGAGGAGGTTGCTGACTTTCTTTCCATCTGTCTTACAGAGGTTTATCACTCTTGGTACGGAAAGTGAGCTGTAGCTGTCTATAAAGTGCTTGCAGTCAGGGCTGAGCTGGACATCGTGCCAGCCTTCCTCAAATGTGAGTCTCTGAGGTTTGCCGAAAGAAGCTTTGACTACTCCCTTCTTGAGGTTCTTTATCTCGATTCTGAAGAGATGGTTCTCCACAGGCGAGACTTCGGCCGAGGTGTAGTAGATGTACTTTCCGTCATTTGCCACATACTGAACGTCAGCGTCAACTGCTGTAAGTCTACGGATGTTTCCGCTGTTGTCGCAGAGGTAGAGGTTGCGGTAGCCGTCGATGTTGGCTGTGCGGTAGAGGAAGATGTTGTTGAAGCCTTTAATGAAATATAAAGGGTCTACAGGCTCCACGTATTTGTCGTTGTCCTCTGTAAGAATAGTGTTGAGGCAGTTTCCTGTCTCAGGACAATACTCATTGAGCTTAAGGTGCTTCTGACTTCTGTCGAGCACGATGATGTAGAGTTTCTTGGCGTCAGGTGACCACGTGATGTTGGTCAGATAGGTGTCATAGCCGAAGTCATCTGCCTTTGCGTAGACAGTCTCGCCTGTAGCTATGTCATATATTCCCAGCTGGACATTCTCTGAGTCCATTCCCGCCATCGGGTACTTGATTTCCTTGAGGGAACCGGTGCGTGTGGTGATGTCCAGGAGAGGGAAGGATGTTACC
Organism: Bacteroidales bacterium; assembly: GCA_017560825.1. Taxonomy (GTDB): domain Bacteria; phylum Bacteroidota; class Bacteroidia; order Bacteroidales; family UBA932; genus Cryptobacteroides. Next base: position 20,384 of record JAFZED010000040.1, read on the forward strand.
TTGGTCTCATCCTTTCTGTAGAAAGCGACCTTTGTGCTGTCAGGTGACCAGAAGATTCCTCCGCTTATGCCGAACTCGTTGCGGCTTACGATGTCTCCATAGGTGATGTTGCTGCAGGTGCTTTTTGCAATCACCTTCTCATTGCCTTCCTTGTCTATCAGGTAGAGGCTCTGGTTCTTTGATATGGCGTGGAGTTTCTTTGCTGGCACTGCCTTGTAGTCACTGTACTCACCTGTGGCTATGTTCCAGTACTGCCACTTTCCGTCTTTATGCATCAGGATCTCGTCGGAATCAGCCCATCTTGCAGAGAGGTTTGCCGGAGAGAGTTCCCTTGAAAGTATTGTTTCCTCCATTGTGAGGATCTTGCCGTCTTGATTGTTTGCAGGTCTGGTGCTTATGATTCCCGGCTGCGCCGAGAGAGTCATTCCGAGGCACAGAAGCCCAATAACAAAAGTCATCTTCTTCATAATCTAGCGTTGTTATATCTTAACAAAGGTACGAAATCGCTTCGAAATATGCCATTAAAATATATGAATTTGCTCCTTTGAAAATTAATTGTTATATTTATCGTTTGAATTCGGCGAAATAGTAAGTAACTTCGCACCAATTATTGATAACTCTAAAGCATTTTAATTAATATTATGGAAAGAACATTGGTAATTCTTAAGCCAGGCTGCCTCCAGAGAGGCCTTATCGGCGAAGTGATTTCAAGATTTGAAAAGAGAGGTCTCAAGCTCGTTGCAATGAAGATGGTGCAGCTTGATGAGGAGATTCTTAAAGTACATTATGCACACCTTCTTGACAGACCGTTCTTCCCTTGGCTCCGCGACGGTATGATGGCAGCTCCTGTAATCCTCTGCTGCTGGGAAGGCTACAGCGCAGTGCAGGTAGTTCGCGATATGGCAGGTGCAACCAAGGCAAGCAAGGCAGTTCCGGGAACTATCCGCGGTGACTACAGCCTCAGCGCTCAGGAGAACATCGTACACACATCAGACTCACTCGAGAATGCTGAGATCGAGCTCAAGCGCTTCTTCGTGGAGTCAGATTACTGCGAGTACAAGTCTCCGCTTGATCCGTTCAAGTACGCTCCAGACGAAATGTAATATAGGTATATAAAATAGATTGGCCGTTATCTCCACCGACCCCCGCCTCCTTTCAGGAGGCACCCCCTAGCCGGGGGTGGCATGTCGGTTCCGATAACGGCCAATCTATTTTTATATTTCAGTATATTACAATATATTCAAACTCTGCTCCTTGATCTTTTCGAGTTCGTCCTTCATCTTTACGACGATCTTCTGGATCTCGGTGTGGTTCGCCTTTGAACCGGTGGTGTTGATCTCGCGACCCATTTCCTGAGCGATGAAGCCGAGTTTCTTGCCAGGGCAGTCTTCTGCTGCTATTGTGTCAAGGAAGTACTTGCAATGCTGGCGGAGTCGGACTCTCTCCTCGTTGAGGTCGAGTTTCTCGATGTAGAATATCATTTCCTGCTCCAGGCGGCTCTGGTCAGGCTCTGCCTTGAGCTCTGCAAATCTGCTCAAAATTTTTTCTCTTATTGCCTCCACGCGCTCCTGCTCGAATGTCTCTACCTGGCGTGAGTATTCCATAATGTTTTCGACCTTTGAAGTCACATCCTTGTAGAGTACTTCTCCTTCCTGTGCGCGGAATGCGTTGATGTTGGCGAGTGCCTCGTCGATGCAGGCTTCTACAACAGGCCAGTTGTCGTCAGTGATGACATCCTGCTTCTTCGCATCCATCACTTCCGGCATACGGAGAATCATAGCAAGAAGGTCGTTAGGGTTCTGGTTCCAGAGGTTGTGTGCTCCGATCTGGCCGCCCAGTTCGCTGATCTGGTTGTAGTACTCCATTGCCAAGGCCAGATTGATCTTCTTGGCGCTGTCAGCGGCATTAGGCTCGAAAGTCATAAAGAAATCAATGTTGCCACGGGTCAGAGAGGTTGCAATCTTTTGTCTTACAGCCATTTCCTTGTCTTTTGGGAGCATAGACGTCTTCAGACTTATGTCAGCTGTCTTACCATTAAGTGAGCGTACTTCCACTGTAACCTTTCCTGTTTCGAGAATGGCTTCGGCCTTGCCGTAGCCTGTCATTGATTTTATCATATTGTATCTTTCTGTTTAGAGTCTGCAAAAATATGAAATTTCTGATTAATTTTGATGTCGGCAATAAAATATCTCTTATTATGAATGTACGCTTGTCTGTTACCTGCCTCCTGATGCTGTGCGCCTTTTCTTCTGCTTGCCAGCCTGTGAAGCCCGAACCCATTCCTGATGATGATCCTGTCGTGGAAAATCCTGTCGAGGATGAAGATCCTCCGGTTGAACCTCCCGTAGATGTTACAGATTGGGAAACGGCTTCCGATGCTGTAGCCGCTATGGGTGTGGGCTGGAATCTTGGAAATACTCTTGATGCCTGGGATGCGGGAAAAGGACGTGAAGATGACTGGCTCTTCTGGGAGACTTACTGGGGCCAGGCACGTACTACCCCGGAACTTATGTGGATGATGAAAGAAGCAGGTTTCGGTGCGATACGCATACCGGTTACCTGGGGTATCCATATGAATGCTGACAATAAGGTCTATGATTCGTGGATGAACCGCGTCCGTGAGATAGTTGATTATGTGTTGGAAGCAGGAATGTACTGTATCATCAACATTCACCACGACACAGGTGCGGACGACGATGTGTGGCTTCTGGCAGGAATGAAGGAATATGAGCAGGTGCGCGAAAAATATGCAGGACTGTGGCGTCAGATAGCGGAGGAGTTCAAGGATTATGGCCCTAAGCTTCTCTTTGAAAGCTATAACGAGATGCTGGATTCAAGGCACTCGTGGTGCTTTGCCTCATTCAACGGGGGATATGATGCCGCCTTCGCTGCAGATGCCTACAAGGCCATCAATTCATATGCGCAGACATTCGTGGATGTGGTCAGAGAGACCGGAGGCAATAATGCGGCGCGAAATCTTATAGTCAACACCTATGGCGCCTGCTGTGGAAGCGGCACCTGGAATCCTCACCTTAAGGATCCTCTGAAGGAAATGGCCTTGCCGGAGGATATATGTGAAAACCATCTGATATTCGAGGTGCATTCCTATCCGAACATCGACAATATGGATAATATGAGAAAGGAGGTGGATGATATGTTCCACAATCTCAACACCTTGCTTGCCTCGAAAGGGGCTCCGGTCATATTGGGAGAATGGGGAACAAGCAGTGAGCATCCCGACCGCAGCAATCTGTCTGAGTTTCAGACTTATTTTGTCAGGAGGGCTATGGAGTATGGAATGGGCACCTTCTATTGGATGGGACTTTCTGACGGAACGTCGCGTTCACTTCCGGTGTTCAGCGACCCTGAGTCGGCTGAGGCTATATTGAAGGCCTATTATGGTGACTCCTACGAGCCTGTCCTTCCTGTCATAGATGATTATGAATGTACCTATTCGGTCAATTACACCAGCCAGTGGGGAGAGGCGAACTTGTGCAGCCAGACCATCAGCCTGGATGAATATACGGCAGTCAGCCTTGTCCTTGAAGACGATCCCGATCAGGGAATGCTGGCTGTGAAGATATACGGAGAAGACGGCAGCGAACAATACGCTCATTTCAATTCGGCTGAAGTGACAGTTACCTTCAACAGGTCAGTGCTCGGATCAACATCCTCGAGAATTACGCTCCAGTTTATGGGTAACGGAACATATGTGACTTGTATCAGGAAAGCCTGTCTCATCAGAAAAGACGGGAGCTCGGTGGTTCTTACCCCTTCCCGTTTCTGGGGCTGTGACGTGGCTCTCAATGCAGTTCCTTCATAGGGCTGCTGAAGTGCTGCATAAAATCACTGCAAACCACGTATAATCGTGAAAAAATCCGTATATTTGCCCGATTATTTGCTAATAGTAAACTGGCTTGCCCAGTTTTGTTGATTGAAACGTAATTACCAAAGATATGGAAGAGGTAAACAAGGAAGTAACTGAGACCAGAAATCTCAACTTTTTGGAAGAAATCATTGAGGCGGATCTCGCCAGCGGAAAACACGAATCGATAATGACACGTTTCCCGCCAGAACCGAACGGCTACCTTCACATCGGACACGCGAAGAGTATCTGCATTAACTTCGGACTTGCCAAGAAATACGGCGGAAAGACAAACCTCCGCTTTGACGATACAAACCCTGTAAAGGAGGACACCGAGTACGTAGACTCTATCAAGGAGGACATCAAGTGGCTCGGTTTCGAGTGGGAGAATGAGCGCTATGCTTCTGACTACTTCGACCAGCTCTACGAGTGGGCTGAAGAACTCATCAAGAAGGGTCTTGCATATGTTGATGACCAGACACAGGAAGAGATCCGTGCAGGTCGTGGTACAGTGCAGGTGCCAGGAACTGAGAGCCCTTACCGCAATCGTAGCGTTGAGGAGAACCTCCAGCTTTTCCGCGAAATGAAGGCAGGAAAATATGCGGAAGGCGAGAAGGTGCTTCGTGCGAAGATCGATATGGCACACCCTAATATGCTTTTCCGTGACCCGCTCCTTTACCGTATCATCCACGCACATCACCACAGAACCGGTGACAAGTGGTGTATCTATCCGATGTACGACTATGCACACGGACAGTCTGACAGTATCGAGAACATCACTCACTCGATCTGTACACTCGAGTTCGATGTTCACCGTCCTCTCTATGACTGGTTCATCGAGAAGCTCGGCATTTTCCCGTCACATCAGTATGAGTTCGCGAGACTCAACCTTACATACACAGTGATGTCTAAGCGTAAGCTCCTTGAGCTTGTGAAGAATAACTTCGTAAGCGGCTGGGATGACCCTCGTATGCCGACTATCTGCGGTATCCGCCGTCGTGGTTACACTCCTGAGTCTATGCGTATGTTCGCAGAGAAGGTGGGTGTTGCAAAGCGTGAGCAGCTGATTGACCTCCAGCTTATGGAGTGGTGCGTACGTCAGGACCTGAATGAGCGCGCAAACCGCTATATGGTGGTTCAGGACCCTGTGAAGCTCACCATCACAAACTGGGAGCCAGGCAAGGTAGAGTGGTTCGACGCTCCTCTGAACCCTGCAGATCCTGAAGGACCGTCACGCAAGGTTCCTTTCACAGGTGAGGTCTACATCGAGAGAAATGACTTTATGGAGGAGCCGCCTAAGAAGTACTTCCGTCTCAAACCGGACGGAGAAGTACGTCTCAAGTACACTTACATCGTAAAGTGCCAGGAAGTCGTTAAGGATGCTGAGGGCAACATCGTAGAGATCAAGTGTACTTATGATCCTACATCTAAGCCAGGAGCAGGCGAGTGGCGCTCAGTTAAGGGAACCATCCACTGGGTGTCTACAGAGCACGCAAAAGAGCTTGAACTCAGACTCTATGACAAGCTCTTCACTGAGGCCCAGATGGGACAGATTCCAGAAGGTGAGGACTACAAGAACTACCTGAATCCTGAGTCACTCGTAATCGCCAAAGGTTACGCAGAGCCAGCCCTCCTTGAGGACAACTCAGGCATTGCAGTACAGTTCGAGCGCGTCGGCTACTTCTTCAAGGATCCGGACAGCACCCCAGACCACTTCGTGTTCAACAAGACAACAGCTCTAAAGGACAGCTTCAAGTTCTAGAGACAACCCTATATAAAAGGAGGCCGACTATTTTTAGTCGGCCTCCTTTTATATGATGGATGTTTCTACTTGCTGTAGGCGTCGAGTCCGCTCTGGAGGAAGTCTACGAAGCCTTCAACCGAGAGGTCGTAGCCGCGAACCGGTACGAGCATTTCTCCGTCAGGGGAGAGGAGCACGTAGTTTGGCTGTGCATTTACGTTCCATTTTGAACGTGCGATGTATGAGTTTGCACGTCCGAGATCCTTGTAAACATCTCCTGTAGCTTCGTCAGTAACCCAGTCTTCCTTTGCAAGCTTGTACTTGTCGTCTACATAAAGGGCTACTACTACAAAGTCGTTTCTGAGTTTCTCGAGTACAGCTGGGGCGCTCCATACTCTTGACTCCATCTCGCGGCAGTTTACGCATCCGTGACCTGTTACGTCCACAAATACAGGCTTGCCTGCCTTCTTGGCTGCTGCAAGGGCTTCGTCAAGGTCAAAGTAACCCTGGAGTCCGTGAGGCAGGTGGAGGAAGTCATACTTGTTTCCTTCCTGCTGTGCAGGTACGTCAGCTACCTGGTGTGACCCGCTGCCTGCTGTGAGGACAAAGTCCTGTGATGAAATCGGCGGCATATATCCTGAGAGGGCCTTGAGAGGCGCTCCGAACATTCCCGGAATCATATATACTACAAATGAGAACACAACGATAGACAATGTAAGTCTTGGCACTGAGATGTGTGTAACCTCATCGTCGTGTGCAAAGCGGAGCTTGCCGAGGAGATAGAATCCAAGGAGTGAGAAGCATACGATCCAGATGGCAAGGTAAACCTCTCTGTCAAGGAGCCCCCAGTGATAAGTCTGGTCAGCCACGCTGAGGAACTTGAATCCGAGTGCAACCTCGATGAATCCCATTACAACCTTCACTGTGTTGAGCCATCCGCCGCCGCTCTTCTTGAGGTCCTTCAGGAGTGAAGGGAAGAATGCGAGGAGGGTGAATGGAAGTGCGAATGCCACTGAGAATGCAAGCATTGTGACGATCGGAATCCACCAAGCACCGTTGCTTGAAGTAGCCTGGATGAGCACGTTACCTACAATCGGACCTGTACAAGAGAATGACACGAGTACGAGTGTGAGTGCCATAAAGAACACACCTGCAAGACCCTTCTTGTCTGAACCCTTGTCGCTTTTGTTTACGAGTGACTGTGGGAGAGTGATCTCGAATGCTCCGAAGAAAGATGCTGCAAACACCATAAAGATGATGAAGAACAGGATGTTAGGGAGCCAGTGAGTTGCAATCCAGTTGAAGATGTCGGCTGTTACGGACTCACCTCCGATAACTCTGGTAATCACGATAAGGAGGGCGATAGGAAGAGTGTAGAGGATTACGATGAACAGACCGTACATACCAGCCTTGAATCGTCCCTGAGCGACATTGTCAGATCCTTTGAGGAAGAATGACACTGTCATAGGTACCATAGGGAACACGCAAGGAGTCATAAGCATTGCAAAGCCCCAGAGAATGGCCTGGAGGATAAGTCCCCAAGGGAAGGATGTCTTCTGTGCAGGAGCCTCATCTTCGGCTGCAGCAACTGCTGCGCCTTCGCCGATCTTAACCTCGAAGTCGTGGTACTCCGCTTTGCAGGCACCGCCTGTGCACGAGTTAGTGAAGATTGTACCGGTGAACACTGCACCGCCTTCAGCTTTTACGTCCTGTGCAATGATGATTTCGTTGTAGTAATGTCTTGCAAGGTCGCCGAACTCGTCAGTCTCCTCTGTCGGAGTGCTGAGCTCATATGGCTCCCCTACAAGCTCACCGCCTGTAACCACAGGATCCATAAGTTCAGTCGCTGAGAATTCGTCTGTGAGAGTGTAGGTGTGATAACCGTCAGCGATCTTACCTGTGAAAATCACTTTGTACACATCACCGTCAGCCTTCTCCACGCTAGATGACCAAGTCACGAGCTGCCCCTGTGCGAATGCAACTGCACTGATGAGCAGGGTCGACAGTATTGATAGGAATCGTTTCATCTTTATATTTTTTGAATGTTATTTTGCAAATGCCACTGATCTGGTCTCACGGATTACTGTGATCTTTACCTGACCTGGATAAACCATCTCCTCCTGGATCTTTCTTGCAATCTCTGTTGACAATGTCTCTGCATCCTGATCGGTAACCTGGTCTGCACCTACGATGACGCGGAGCTCGCGACCTGCCTGGATAGCGTAAGTCTTGGTCACTCCATTGTATGATTTTGCAATGCCTTCCATCTCCTTGAGTCTCTTGATGTATGACTCGATCACCTCGCGGCGTGCGCCTGGTCTCGCACCTGAAATGGCGTCACCTACCATTACGAGAGGGGAGATGATGGATGTCATTTCGATCTCCTCGTGGTGAGCACCGATTGCGTTGCATACATCCGGCTTCTCCTTGTACTTCTCGGCGAGCTTCATACCGAGGATTGCGTGTGGAAGTTCCGGATCCTCATCTGAAACCTTTCCGATGTCGTGGAGGAGTCCGGCTCTCTTTGCTACCTTAGGATTGAGTCCGAGCTCAGAAGCCATTGTGGCACAGATGTTTGCAACTTCACGTGCGTGCTGGAGAAGGTTCTGTCCGTATGAAGAACGGTACTTCATCCTACCGATGAGCTTGACAAGCTCGATGTGCATTCCGTGGATTCCGAGGTCGATGCAGGTTCTCTTACCTGTCTCCATAATCTCGTCCTCAAGCTGTTTCTGTACCTTTGCCACAACTTCCTCGATACGTGCCGGATGGATACGTCCGTCGATCACAAGCTGGTGGAGTGCAAGACGAGCGACCTCTCTTCTTACTGGGTCGAATGCTGAAAGGAGGATTGCTTCAGGTGTGTCGTCAACAACGATCTCGACTCCTGTCGCTGCCTCGAGGGCACGGATGTTTCTACCTTCGCGGCCGATGATCCTACCTTTGATCTCGTCGCTTTCGATGTGGAACACTGTCACGGCATTCTCGATTGCTGTCTCAGATGCTGTGCGCTGTATTGTGTTGATTACAATTCTCTTAGCTTCCTTTGATGCTGTGAGGCGAGCCTCGTCCATCACGTCATTGATGTATGACTGAGCCTGTGTCTTTGCCTCTGCCTTCATACTCTCGATCAGCTGGTTCTTTGCCTCAGCTGCAGTAAGTCCTGCGATCTCCTCGATCTGCTTGATGGCTGTCTGCTTGAGCTGCTCGTATTCCTCGGTCTTCTTGTTTGCAATCTCGATCTGGTTCTTGAGGTTCTGTCTGATTGCGTCAGTCTCCTTCTGCTTGCGGCCAAGCTCTGAACTCTGCTGGTTGAGGTTGTTCTCCTTCTGCTTCAGACGGCTCTCAGTCTCGCTGATTGTCTTGTTCTTCTCATTGATGTACTGCTCGTGCTCGCTCTTGAGCTGCAGGAACTTCTCCTTTGCCTGGAAGATCTTTTCCTTTTTGATGCTCTCTGCCTCAAGCTCTGCCTTCTTGATAATGTCTTCCTTTTGTCCTTTCAGAATTATTCTGCGGACAACTATGTAAATGGTAAGCGCCAGTACCGCACCTACGACTGCAGACAAAATAATTGTTAGTGCTGTGTTCATATATATAATGGTTTAGTATTTACTTACTTGCTGATACAATAATGACCAGTCTGCTGTGTGAAGCCGACCGGTCAAGTTATAAAGAAAAGCCGTTAGCAAGTTTGTCAGAAAATCTTAATGAATAAGATTTGGGCTCCGGATTGTTGGTTCTGAAATCCTCCGTCCCGCAAGCGGAATCCCCCTAAGGGTCACATAGGTCCATCATTGCCATCCGAGTAGTCCCGGTTACGTTATAAATGTTGATTTCAGCAAAAATAAGTAACTAACGGCTGTTTTTTCCAATATTTTCAAGATAACCACCAAGCTCTTCTGCAAGAGCCTTCTCCTCATCGGAAAGATTATTTATCTGTTCCTGAAGCGTCAGGTTGTTCATACACACATTCAGTGCCACAAATGACAGGATGTCAACAATGCTTTTGCCCGGGAACTTGTCCAGGTAGGCGTTTACCTTCTTGTTGATCTCGTCTGCGGAAACTCTTATCTTCCTCTCGTGCTCTTCTGATGAAGCGTTCAGGACATATGGACGACCTGCGATCTTTACAGTAATCTTCTGCTGTGCCATATTATCCCTCCATCAGTTTTATACACCTGTCAATCTCCTTGACAAGACTGTCAATCTTCTTCTTAGCTGCAGTTGTGTCTGCACTTCCTGCCATAAAGGCTTCGGTAAGCTTCTGGTTATCGATCTGTCTTTCTAACTCAATAATCTGCTTCTTGTATGCCTCATTCTGCTCTTTCGCCTGGTCAAGCTCGGTCTGGAGTCTTGTTCTGGTCTCCTTCTCCGATTCGTATGCAGCAATCAGCTGCGTTATCTGTTTCTTGACGTTCTCCAACATAGTTTTCACAAATCAACATACCTTGCAAAAATAATAAACTGCTTTGATTTCTCAAAATAAAAAGAGAAAATCAAAGCAGTTTATTTTATGGTGGATGCTCTTTAGAGCACTTCTACCGATTTCATACCCTCTTCGATGGCTGCTTTGTTAAGCGCGATGAGGTCTGCATAGCGGGCAGGGATACATTTTGCGAGTCCCTTGTCGATGTTTTCGAATGACACGATAGGCTTCATCTTGAGGTATGCTCCCATTACTGCCATATTGTACACCTTTGAGTTTCCGACCTGAGCTGCAACGTTGATTGCGTCAATTCTGCAGATCTGGATGTCGGTTCTTGTAGGAGGGTTGATGATTCCGTTCGGGTCGTAGATGAGGAGTCCGCCCGGTTTCACTGCGCTCTCGAACTTGTCGAGTGACTGCTGGTTGAGGATGATGGCTGTGTCGTACTTTGTCACGATAGGCGAGCTGATCTTCTTGTCGCTCACGATCACGCAGACGTTTGCTGTACCTCCACGCATCTCAGGGCCATAAGAAGGCATCCAGGTCACCTCCATATCCTGCATAATTGCACAATATGCGAGAATCTTTCCCATCGAAAGGACACCCTGTCCTCCGAATCCTGCAATGATTATCTCTTCTTTCATATGTTAATTCTCTTTTAATCAGTTGATTACTCCTGTTTGAGGACGTCCTTGATGTCTCCGAGCGGATACTTAGGGAACATATTCTCTACCATCCACTTGTTGGCTGCTGTAGGGCTGAGCTTCCAGCCTGAGTTACAAGTTGCCACGATCTCTACGAATGAGAGTCCGATGCCCTTCTGGCTGTACTCGAATGCCTTGCGGATAGCTGCCTTTGCCTTGCGTGCTGCAACTGCTGTGTGGACAGACTGTCTTGTGATGAATGCGGTTCCGTCGAGCTGGGCAATCATAGGGGCGAGCACGAGAGGGAAGCCGTTGAGTTTAGCGTCACGTCCGTAAGGAGTGGTCGCTGTCTTCATTCCCAGAAGAGTAGTAGGGGCCATCTGTCCTCCGGTCATTCCGTAGATACCGTTGTTGATGAAGATCACTACGATGTTCTCTCCGCGGCTGCAGGCGTGGATGATCTCTGCTGTACCGATTGATGCGAGGTCACCGTCTCCCTGATATGTGAACACATATTTCTCAGGATTCAGTCTCTTTGTTGCAGTTGCGAGAGCTGGAGCACGTCCGTGAGCGGCCTGCTGCCAGTCTACGTTCAGGTAGTTGTAGGCAAATACTGAGCAGCCTACAGGGCTGATTGCGATTGTCTCCTCCTGGATGCCCATCTCTTCGATGACTTCAGCGACGAGCTTATGTACTGTACCGTGAGAACATCCCGGGCAGTAGTGCATTACGTTGTCTGTCAGAATAGGAGTCTTCTTGTAGACGATGTTCTCGGGTTTCTTGATATCTTCGATATTCATAGTCTTGGCTTATTTCAGATTGTTGAACTTCTTGAACTCCTCTGCGATTTCATCAGGTGTGTAGATGATACCTCCCTGTCTTCCGTAGAATCCTACAGGGCACTTGCCGTTTACAGCAAGCTTCACGTCGTCTACCATCTGTCCGAGGTTGAGCTCGATGCTCATCATACTCTTCACCTGGCCTGAAAGCTCCTGAAGTCTCTTTGTCGGGAATGGGAAGAGGGTTACCGGTCTGAGGAGACCTGCCTTGATTCCTTCCTCGCGGAGCTGGTCTACTACAGCTTCGCAGATACGTGCAGAACATCCGAATGCTACGAAAAGGTACTCTGCATCTGCTGTCTGATACTCCTCATATTTAACCTCCTGCTCCTTGATCACCTCGTACTTGGCGGCAAGCTTTCTGTTGAAGCGCTCCTGTACGTCAGACTCGAGGGCGAGGGAAGTGATGACATTGTAAGGCCTGTCAGCTGTCTTTCCTGTAGTTGCCCAAGGTGCAGCCTTGAGAAGCTCTTCCTTAGTCATACGAGGCTTCTCAGGACGAAGCTCTACTTTCTCCATCATCTGGCCTACGATACCGTCAGCAAGAATGATGACAGGAGTGCGGTACTTGAACGCGAGGTCGAATCCCCAGTCAACGAAGTCATACATATCCTGTGCAGAAGCCGGTGCAAGCACGATTGCGTTGTAGTCGCCGTGTCCGCCACCCTTCACACACTGGTTGTAGTCACTCTGACTAGGCTGGATGGTACCGAGACCAGGACCTCCGCGCTGGCAGTTCACCACAACGCAAGGAAGCTCAGCACCTGCGAGGTAGCTGAGGCCTTCGCACATAAGGCTGATTCCCGGTGAGCTGGAAGAAGTCATAACCTTCTTTCCGCAGCAGGCGCCGCCGTATACCATATTGATTGAAGAAGTCTCACTCTCTGCCTGAAGGACAACCATTCCTGTTGTGAGCCAAGGTCTTTCCTTCATCAGGGTCTCCATTACTTCAGACTGCGGGGTGATCGGGTAGCCGAAATAACCGTCCGCACCGTTGCGGATTGCCGATATGGCAATCGCCTCGTTTCCTTTCATCAGAATTTTCTCTGCCATATCCTTAAATTTTAACTCTGTAAACAGTAATTACCGAATCCGGGCAGACGATTGCACAGTTTGAACAACCAATGCAGGCCTCGCCGACCATCTCGGCATAATGATAACCTTTGTTGTTGACCAGCTTCGAGAGTTCGATGCTCTTGGTCGGACAATTTTCGACACATACTCCGCAACCTTTGCATTTCTGTGAGTCGACGTCGATAGCTCCTTTAAATGCCATTGTTATTTTGTTTAAGTGTTTGTTTTCGAATAACCCTTTGGTGGTTACAAAAATCAAGTAAATATAAGCCTTTTTTATCGAATTGTCAAATAATCATATGAATTTTATGAAAATACTTTTGCGGCCGTCATTTTGTAAGAAAATTTGTATAACTTTGAAATCTTAATGAACTGTAACTATGAGTAGGATATTGTTGAAAAATATTGTGACAGAGGGGGTTGAGTCAGATATCCTTATTGATGAAGGATGCATTGTGGCAGTCGTGCCAGCCGGCAGTGAAGACCTTGAAGATGCGGCCGCATTCGCTGAGGTCGTCGACTGCACCGGAAAGGCCGCCTTCCCGGGATTTGTAAATATGCATACACACGCCGGTATGGCGCTTATGAGGGGAATCGGCGAGGATATCGCCTTCCACCAGTGGCTCGACCGTATATGGAAACTTGAACTGGCGATCGACGACGAGTATGTCTATCACGCCACAAAGGTAGCCTGCCTGGAGATGATCAAGACAGGTACAACCACATTCAACGATCATTACTGGCATATGCCGATGGCTCATAAAGCGGCTATGGAGATGGGCCTGCGCCCGGTTCTGGCTTATGTCATCTGTGACAGGAACGACCCACAAGAGTCAGAACGTCAGAAGGCTCAGTGCCAGGAGATGTATGAGCAGGCAATGACCTGGAACGATCATTCAACCTTCGCTATAGCGATTCACGCCATCTATTCAGTCAGAGAAGAGATGATCCTCTGGGCGACTCAGTTTGCCCGTGAGAGAGGACTGAAGATTCATATACACGTTTCGGAAACAAGCAAGGAGATTGAAGACTGCAAGGCGCAGCATTCGGGTATGTCTCCTGTGGAGTACCTGGACAGCCTCGGAGTGCTTGGGCCGGATGTGATTGCAGCCCACACGTTGTGGCTTTCTGAAAATGATGTCCGTATCCTTGGAGAAAGGGGAGTAAACTGCGTGCACAACGTAAACTCAAACCTTAAGCTTGCATCAGGCTACAGATTCCTTTACAATGAGCTCAGGGATGCCGGAGCTAACATCTGCCTCGGAACAGACGGCTGCGCATCTTCTAACAACCTTGATATGCTGGAGACGATGAAGACTTCGGCTATGATCCAGAAGGCCTGGAGAAATGATCCGTCAGCTATGCCTCTCAGCGAACTGACAGCGATGGCGACAGAAAATGCCGGAAAGGCACTCGGACTTGAGATAGGAAAGATACGCGAAGGCGCCCTGGCCGACATCTTGATAGTGGACACTCAGAATTACAATTTCCTTTCACCTGGATCGTTCGAGGCAAACTTCGTTTATTCTGCTCATTCGGACTGCATCGATTCAGTGATATGCAACGGAAAGTTCGTGATGCGTTCAAGAGTTGTGGAGGGAGAGAAGGAAATCCTGGCGGAAGCAGCAAAAGTAATGTCAAAATTACCGTCTCTGGAAAGTCTGGAGGCATAATATATTAAACTATGGATCCAAGAGTAGAAAAGATCAATCAGGCAGCTGAGTTCATCGCAGCGAAGCTTGACGGAAGGAAGCCGTTTGCAGGCATTGTGCTTGGAAGCGGTCTGGGCAAACTTGCCGACAGGATAGAGAATCCGACAGTGATTCCATATAAGGAGATTCCAGGTTTTCCGGTCTCTACAGCAGTAGGACACAAAGGTAACTTCATAGCAGGAGAGCTCGGTGGAAAGTTCGTTCTGGCAATGCAGGGACGCTTCCATTACTATGAGGGCTACACAATGGACCTTGTAACCCTTCCTATCAGAGTGATGAAGGTTCTCGGTATCCAGTACCTCTTTGTCTCAAATGCAGCCGGAGGAGTGAACTACGATTTCAAGGTCGGCGACCTTATGGTCATCACAGACCACATCAACCACCTTCCGAATCCGCTTGTGGGACCGAATATGGCGGACTTCGGACCTCGCTTCCCGGATATGACAAGACCTTATGACAAGAAGCTCAGGATGATGGCATTCGAGATTGCAGCTGGTCTTGGCTACGAGCTCAAGAGCGGAGTCTATTTCGCTGGAACAGGCCCTTCATACGAGACCCCTGCAGAGTACAAGTACTTCAGGCTCATCGGAGCAGATGCAGTGGGTATGTCCACAATCCCAGAAGTCATAGTTGCACGTCATTCGGACATTCCTGTCTTCGGAATGTCGGTCATCACCAACGAGGCTCACGACGACTATGCAGACGACTTCGCCAACGACGCGGATGACGTGGTTGTGGCGGCAGACGCAGCGGCCGACAAGATGACCGCCCTGTTTACGAGGATCATCGAGAAGTTGTAGATATAATATATAGATATATATACGAATATGCCGGGAGTATCTGAAGCGATCCTCCCGGCATATTCTTTAAGTCATATCACCTTATTTTCTGGTAATCTTTATTTCGTTGACCGGCTCCGCTGGTGCGAGGACGTTGTTGACCTTCCAGCTCTGTGCCTTCTTCATCTTGTACTGTGCTGTTGCCTTGATGTCAGCTACGCTTGCTGCGAAATGGATCTGATATGTGCCGGCAGCTGCCTCCCAAGCTGAATTAGCCTCGTTGAATGATGCAAGACCGTAGTTGCATACGTTCATTGTGAGAGTCTGAGACTCGCCAGGGGCAAGTTCCTTGGTCTTTGCAAATGCCTTGAGCTCGAGAGCCGGCTTGTCAAGACCTCCTGCAGGAGCTGTCACATAGAGCTGGACAGCCTCTTTACCTGCAACCTTGCCTGTGTTGGTCACTGTGATTGTGGCTGTGAATCCGTCAGCAGTCGCCTTCACTACAGGCTTGCTGTAGGAGAATGTGGTGTAAGAAAGGCCGTATCCGAACGGATATGATACCTCTACACCTGCTGTTGAGAAGTAACGGTAACCAACATAGATGCCCTCCTCATATGCTGTGTAGTCCACATTCTTGCGCGGAGCAGCAGGACCTCTTCTGAAACCTGTAGCTGCAGCAGCAGAGTAGTCATATGGGAAATTGTGTGATGAAGGGTTGTCGAGGTAGTTCATCGGGAATGTAGTCGCGAGCTTTCCTGAAGGGTTTACCTTGCCGAGGAGCACGTCTGCTACAGATGCACCACCTTCCATTCCTGGCTGCCAAGCGAGGAGGATGGCGTCAGGCATATGTTTCCAGGAAGCGGTCTCGATCACGCCGCCGATGTTAAGGACAACAATGACTTTCTTTCCGGACTTATGGTAGGCGTCGCAGATGTTCTGGAGATTGGCAACCTCTACTGCGTTGAGGCGGAAATCACCCTGTCCGTCCTTGCGGTCACCGCCTTCTCCTGCATTACGTCCGATTGTGAGGATGGCAACGTCTGTACCAGCCTCGACCTTTGTCACAAATGCCTTGGAAAGCTCAGCTTCCGGAAGAACAGGCTTGCCCCACAATGTGTTAGGAGCGTTGTTGTTCATTGTCTCTTCTGTATATGATATATACTTCTTGTACCACGAAGCAGGAGCCGGATCGACTGCTACTCCATTGCCTTCAAGACCTTCCTGTACGTTGCGGATGTATGCCTTGTTCACGTTTCCGGAACCTGTACCTCCTGCGATGAAGTCATATGAAGTAACGCCCCAGAGACCTACCTTCTCATCTCCCTTGAGAGGAAGCACGCCGTTGTTCTTGAGGAGTACCATACCCTCGGCACCTGCCTTGCGTACGAGCTTTGCGTGCTCCTCTGTGTCTGGCTTGCTTGAATACTCATAGCCTTTGAATCGTGGAGTCTTCACGATGTACTCGAGCATATTGCGTACGTTTCTGTCGATCTCCTCCATTGTGATCTCGCCGTTCTTCACGCCTTCGAGTATACGCTCCATCTCTACCTGGTTGCCTGGCTCCATAACGTCGTTGCCGGCCTTTACAGACTTCACTGTGCCCTGCTTGTTGCCCCAGTCTGTCATCACGATGCCGTCCCAGCCCCACTCGTCGCGAAGGATAGTGGTGAGAAGGTCATATGACTGCTGAGTGTACTCGCCATTGAGTACATTGTATGATGACATTACTGTCCAAGGGTTACCTTCCTTGATCGCGATCTCGAAGTTCTTGAGGTAGATCTCGCGGAGGGCACGCTGGCTTACGCGTGAATCGTTCTCGTGACGGTTGGTCTCCTGGTTGTTTGCTGCATAATGCTTTACGGAAGTTCCTACGCCGTTGCTCTGAATGCCTTTTACGTAGGCAGCGGCCATCTTACCTGAGAGGTAAGGGTCCTCCGAGAAATACTCGAAGTTGCGTCCGCAGAGAACGTTGCGGTGGATGTTCATACCTGGTGCAAGAAGCACGTCAACTCCGAACTCGAGCACTTCCTGGCCCATTGCTTCAGTCACTTCTTTCACCAGATCAAGGTTCCACGAAGTCGCGAGAGCTGTACCTACAGGGAATGCTGTAGCATAATAGGTGTTAGGGTCGCCTTCTCGTCTTGGGTTGATGCGGACACCGGCAGGGCCGTCAGCGAGGACAGTCTGGGTGATGCCAAGGCGTGGAACTGCTCGTGTTACGCCGGCTGCTCCAGGGACAAGATTGGTAGTTCCGGTCGGAACTCCGTCAATGGTAACAGGTCGGCTTCCTCCTACGAGGAGGGTTACCTTCTCTTCGATGGTCATCGCATTGATGATCTCGTCGATGTTGTCTGCAGTCAGCTTAGGCTGCGCGAAAGCTGCTGAAGCTGCAAGAACTCCTACTGCAAAAAGGAAAATCTTTTTCATATCAGTTTAGCTTTGTTATTAATTGTGGTGTTGGGTTATTTCTTGATGTAGATGTTGGTTATCTCACCATAGACAAGTTTGTGCCAGTCTTTTGCCTCGTCGTAACCACCCTGGAGGAATTCCTTGCCTTCTTCAGTGTAGAACTCGTCTTTTGACACTGTCGGCGCAGCAATGAGCTTGCATTCGATGATAACCTTGGCCTCTTCGTATGCAGGTACTCCGTGAGGAGTCTCCATTGGAGTGAGCTTTGTCTGGTCCATCTTGTCTGTGTTGCGTCCTGATGCTGAGCCGAACTTGAGAATTTCTCCCTTGTACTGGGCAGGGAAGTAGCAGAATGTGTAAGTGCCGCTCTCACGGATCTTCTCAAGGGTATAGCGGTTTGCGCGAAGGAAGCACCAGGTCACAGGCTTGTTGAACATTATTCCGAGTCCGCCCCAGCTTGCTACCATAGAGTTAGGGTCCTCACCTGCCGTGATGACTGTCCAGTCATCGCCGACAAGGCTGAAGATGTTCTCGTCAAAATCCTTAGGCTGTACGCTCTGGTATTTCTGTGCGAATCTCTCCTTCTCGAGTTCCAGGTCGTTGTAGTTCAGTCTGAATCCGTCTCTTGTGATAACTGTGTTCATATTGCCGAAGCCTCCTGTCGGCTCACCGTCGATTTTTCCGTCTAGAGCTTCCTGAGCCATAGTCTGGATGAGCTGGATCCTCTCAAGGGTCTCGAAGTTCACTCCGAAGAAGTGGCCGCAGTAGAATTTACTGTAGCCCTTGCTGCTGAAGTAGTCGTATGAATCCTGACAGGTCTTGATGAGTGTCTGAAAATCATCGAACACAAGGAGGTTGCCGTTTCCGAAGGAGTCTCCGCTATAGCCGATCTCAGTGCCCACTTCGAGGAATGTTGTGGAGCCTGGAGTGTGACCAGGTGTGAAGTAAGTCTCGAGGACTCTTCCGCCCAGGTCGATGAGCTGGCCGTTTTCAAGGTACTTGATTGTACCCTTGTAGTCTGGCATAAAGGCAGGAACAAACACTGTGTCTGCAGGATTGATCCACACTTCGTCGAAACATCCTGCTGCACCGGCGTGGTCAGGGTGAACGTGTGTGAGAATAAGTGTGACAGGCTTTTTAGTGATCTTTGCGACTATTCTGTCCAGATTTGGAATGGTTGTGCCGGCATCGATGAGGACAGCCTTGTCCTTACCTTCTATGATATACATAGTCTCGGATGACATAACATTACCAGAGCCTATCCAGGTGTGCTTGTCGAGCTTGCGGAAGGTAACGTTTGCGTCCTTATAGACGGTCTTGAGATTCTGAAGCGGCTGAGCTGTGGCCGTAAGGCAGATGACAGCAGCTGCGATTGCAAGGATGATCTTTTTCATATGTCAGGTTATTTTATGTCAGATGAGAATAATGTGCTCCAGGCGTCGGAAGGCATACAATAACCGCCGCGAGGGGAGAGGCCTACCGAGCCGACCCTTGGTCCGTCTGGCATACACGAACGCTTGAACTGCTGGTTGAAGAAGCGGCGTACGAAGGTTCTGAGCCATTTCAAGATGGTCTGGTCGTCGTAGTCGAAGGCCTTGCGGGCAAGGAAATATATCTTTTCAGGGCTGCTGCCGAATTTCACGAAGTTATATATGAAGAAGTCGTGAAGCTCGTACGGACCTACAAGGTCCTCTGTAACCTGCTGGATCTCACCGTTTTCGTTCGCAGGAAGCAGCTCCGGACTGATCGGTGTGTCTACGATGTCGAGCAGGATGCTCCTTATGCTTCTGCCGTGAGGATCCTCGCCTGCATCGAACCTGTTCTCCGCTGCCCATTTCACCAGACCGCGTACAAGCGTCTTAGGAATGCCTCCGTTGACTCCGTACATCGACATATGGTCTCCGTTGTATGTCGCCCATCCGAGTGCGAGCTCGGACAGGTCGCCTGTGCCGACTACAATTCCGCCAGTCTGGTTGGCGATGTCCATAAGTATCTGTGTCCTTTCGCGGGCCTGGGAGTTCTCATAGGTCGCGTCGTGTACTGATGAATCGTGGGTGATGTCTCTGAAATGCTGCTCGCAGGCAGGCACGATGGAAATCTCCCTGCAGGTCACTCCAAGGGCCTCCATAAGGTCCCAGGCATTGTTTTTTGTGCGTGATGTGGTTCCGAAGCCAGGCATAGTGACAGCAACGATGCGGTCTCTTGTCCATCCGAGCCTGTCCACTGCAAGGACAGCCACAAGCAGGGCCAGTGTGCTGTCGAGACCGCCTGAAATGCCTATGACGGCAGTCCTGCAGCCGATATGGTTCAGGCGTGTCATCAGGGCTGACACCTGTATCGAGAGGATCTCCCTGCATCTTTCGTCAAGACCTTCAGCCGGTGCGAACGGATGTGGCTCTACAGTTCTGTAGAGCTTTTTCTCGAAGTCGCTGCCGCAGGCGGCCCCGACATTTCTTCTTTCATATATCCTGTAATATGACGAAGAGTCTGTGCCGACAGGTGATATGCAGATCAGAGGCGACTTTCTTCTGAGGGCTTCGAGCCTTTGCACGTCGATGTCTGCGACGATGAGCGACGGTTCGATCTGGTACCTCTCGTTTTCTGCGAGCATATGGCCGTTTTCCCATATGGACGCCGCTCCTGCATATACATTGTCCTGCGTAGATTCGCCGAATCCGGCAGAGGCGTAGATATATCCGCATATGTTCTTGGCTGAATGCTGCTTCAGGAGGTCTTTTCTATATGTGTCCCTCATCAGCACTTCCTTGTCGGCCGAGAGGTTTGCGATGATCTGCGCGCCCTGGATGGCGTGGAATGACGACGGCGGTACAGGCGCCCACACGTCGCCACCGAGTTCAACTGCAAATGTGCAGTGGCCAAGGCCGAAAAGAAGGTTCGGGGATATATTGGATTTCTGTCCTGCATATCTTATCTCTCCGCAGAAGCCTTCGCGCACGGTGTCCTTGCCGTTCTCTACGTAAGTGCCGTCATTTCTCACCTTGGGAGAAAGGAAGTCGGCTCCGGATGCGAACCATCTGGCTTCCTCGGCCGATAGGTATGTCTTAGGTACTATACCCTTGATGTTGCCGTTTCTGATGACTATGGCACAGTTGTACAGGCGGCTGCGGTAAGGGACTGGGGCTCCGACAATCATCGTGACTGTCTTCCCGCGGCTGAATTCGACAATCTTCTTCACTCCTTCCTCAGCTCCTCTGACAAGGAGATCCTGGAGGAAGAGGTCTCCGCAGGAACTTCCTGTCAGGGACAGCTCCGGAAACACGACAAGCGACACTTCCTTCTCGAACGCGTCGCTTGCCAGGCGGCATATTTCAGCCGCATTGAATGTAGTGTCAGCTATTCTCACTGCCGGTACGGCAGCTGCTGAACGGATGAATCCGTAATTATTCATATTTTCCATCGATTGAATCTTTTCGGGAGATATAAAAAAGGACAGCTGAATGCTCCAGCCGTCCTCCCTCTATTCGGTTTTATAGTTCTTCAAAATTTACGTCGGTGAACTGGTCGCCGGCTTTGTTGGTCTTCGCCTTGATGTACTTGATCACCTCTTCAAGTCCCTCTGCGAATTTTTCAAAGTCTTCCTTGTAAAGGAAAATCTTGTGTTTGTCATAGGCATACTGGCCGTTGTTGTCTACCCTGCGCTTGCTTTCTGTGATCGTCAGGTAGTAATCGTTGCCCTTTGTGGCCTTGACGTCAAAGAAGTATGTACGCTTTCCAGCTCTTACAGGTTTTGAATAAATGTCCTCACCTGAACGCTCCTGAGCATTTGCTCCATCATAATCCTCACTATACATAGCATATCTTTTTTTAAGTAAATCTTTACAAAGTTAGGGATTTTTCTGAAAATGCGTGTATCTTTGCATAAAATTTTGGTAAAAAATATGCTTAACAGAAGAATTCTCAGAATTAAGGCCTTCAAAGTGTTGTATAGCAGCATTTTATCGGAGAATGTGACCCTCGCTCAGGCTGAAAGCCAGCTCGAATTGTCGTGCGAGGCAACAAGAGACCTTTACATTTATATGCTCGGCATCGTGTCGCCGTTGACAAAAATCGCCCAGGACAGGATCGAATCCCTCAAGGCGAAGTTCAACCCGACAGAGGAAGAGCGCAATCCAAATATGAAATTTGCAGAGAATGCCCTTGCTAAGCTTCTCGATGAGAATGAAGATTTCCAGAAGGTATTCAAGAAGAAGAAATTCGACTGGACCCAGTACGACCTTCTTCTCAAGAAGATAATGACTTCCATAGCTTCAAAGGATTACTACGCTGAGTATATGGCAAGTCCTGAAAGGTCACTCGCTGAAGACTGCAAGCTCTTCACAAGAATCTTCGAGGAGGAGTTCGTGGACAGCGAGGAACTCGAGACACTGCTCGAGGAGAAATCGCTTTATTGGAACGATGACCTGGCATATGCTTTGACTTGGTGCTGCAAGACCTTCAAAGGCTTTGCTCAGGGAGAGTCGTGGAGCCTGCTTCCTCTGTACCAGAGTGAGATCCTCAAAGGTGAGGGAGTGGAGAGCGACAAGTTCTTTGTAAGAAAGCTTCTCCAGGCTGCATTTGCGGGTTATGAAAGGTACTCTGCAATGGTTGCTGAGTCTGTTTCAGGATGGGAGAAGGAGCGTCTCTTCTCTACTGACGTTGTCCTTATCGTTATGGGACTTGCTGAAGTCGCAACATTCCCGACAATTCCTGTGAAGGTGTCTATGAACGAGTACGTGGAGATCTCGAAGTTCTACGGAACTCCGAAGAGCCGTTCATTCGTGAACGGAATCCTCGACAGACTTGTACAGAGACTTGCTGACGAAGGCGCAGTCAAGAAGGAAGGAAAAGGACTTTTGTAAGAATTATAAACTTTAAAAAAAACTGATAATTATGTTTACACTTTTACAGGCAGCACCGGCTGCACAGGGTGGCGGACTTTCAATGTGGGTTATGCTCATCCTTATCTTCGGAGTAATGTGGCTCTTTATGATCCGTCCACAGAGAAAGCAGCAGAAGGAGCTTCAGGCTTTCCGCGACGGTCTCAAGAAGGGTGACAAGGTTGTTACAGTAGGCGGTATCTACGGAACAGTTGCCGAGGTTAAGGAAGGAACTGTACTCATCGAGGTTGACAACAACGTGAAGATCCGCGTAAGCAAGCAGGCTCTCGTAAAGGATTACACAGAGCAGGTATAAGCATACTATACGGATGAGGAGACTCTATCATAAGATATTGGTCTTATTGAACATCACAGGGAGAGATCTGGCGGTATTTCTGCTGGCTCTCCTTTTGGCGTTCAGTACCTGGCTCATCCATAACCTTTCCTTGAAATACACAGACTACATCACAGCTTCTGTCGTAGCCCAGTGCAACATCGAAGGACGTTCCCCTGCGTCGGAGAACTACAGCGACATCATCGCCAGAGGAAGGACAACCGGCTATGGCTTCATTGTGTCCGACATAAGGACCGGAAGAATACCGATCTTCGTAGACTTCAAGCCCGAATCACTCAAGCATCTTGAAGGGGACCGTTTCTACATCCTCTCCCAGGACCTGTTCGAGTACTCGCATCTGATCTATGGTGATGGAGTGACTGTAGAGTACTTTGCCTCTGACACTGTG
Organism: Bacteroidales bacterium; assembly: GCA_017560825.1. Taxonomy (GTDB): domain Bacteria; phylum Bacteroidota; class Bacteroidia; order Bacteroidales; family UBA932; genus Cryptobacteroides. The sequence continues at coordinate 43,493 of JAFZED010000040.1, forward strand.
TTCTTCACATTCCCGGAAATATCACACAAGAAGGTTCCGGTACAGCCGGTATATTCATTGACATACCAGCCTCAGTATATGATTGACGGCGAACTGGAGTTCACTCCCGACTCAGTCATAGTGTACGGCGAACCTTACAGACTCGACCGTGTCGAAAAGGTCTTCACTGAGCCTATAAGGCATTATGACCTTTCGTCTCCTGTCCAGGGACTGGTAAAGCTGGAGAGTGCGCCGGAACTCAAGTATTCGGTAAACGACATCCACTATAAGGTCGATGTGAAGAGATATGTAGACATAGTCACAACCCTTCCGGTAAAGACACACAACGTGCCGGCCGACAAGAAGCTTGTGGTCTATCCTTCGTCTGTTGAAGTCAAGATCAAGTGCTCATTCCCTCTGGAGGCGGATCCGGAAGCCGGTGTGGAACTCTATGTCGACTACCGCGATTTCCAGAATTCGATTTCGGGCAAATGCCCTGTAAGACTCTCCGGAATACCTCGTGGCTACATCACCTACGAGACAGATCCTGTGGCAGTAAATTGCTTCCTGGAGGACAAGTAATGAAGATTGTTGTCGTCACAGGTGGCATAGGAAGCGGCAAGTCTGTGGTCTGCAGGGTGATGCGTGACAAAGGCTGGACAGCTCAGTACAATGCCGATGCAAGAGTCAAGGCTTTGTACTCTGAAAAGGCCGGACTGCTGGAGTCTCTGGAAACCTCGTTGGGATGTGTGCTTAGAGATGACGATGGTGTCTTTCAGCCACGCTCGTTAGCTCAGGTCATATTTTCTGACAATGAGGCGTTGAAGAAGGTTGAGGCCCTGGTGTTTCCTGCACTTCTGGAGGACTTTGAGGCATACAGAAAGGAAAATGCAGGGGCGGAGGTCATCATATTCGAGTCTGCAACTATTCTTGAGAAGCCACGGTTTGATGGCTTTGGAGATGTGACGGTCCTGGTGGACGCACCTCTTCAGACAAGACTTGAAAGGGCGTGTGAAAGGGATAAGGCTTCAGTTGAAGCGGTACAGGCTAGGATGGCAAACCAGCCATTGATGAACAGTCTGTCTCAAGGAAAAAATGATCCGCGCGTGGACTTTGTCCTCGAAAACACATCGGGTCTCGCGGAGCTCGAAAGCAAAGTAGAAGAATTAATGTTGAATATACATAAACACTAGATTAGATATGAAAACAGATCTTTCAAGAATCCTGGCTATCTCAGGCCAGAGCGGTTTGTACCTTTATATTTCACAGGCAAGAAACGGCGCTATCGTTGAGGCTCTTTCTGACAAGAAGAGATCATCTGTAGGAATAACAAGCAAGCTTACTTCACTTGCTGACATCTCTATCTACACAGACGACGAGGAGGTTAAGCTCCAGGATGTTTTCCTTAAGATGAAGGATGTTCTTGGTGAGGCTGATGCTCCTTCTGCAAAGTCAGAGCCTGCTGCTCTCAAGGCTCTTTTCGAGAAGGCACTTCCTGACTATGACCGTGACCGTTTCTATGTGTCACATATGAAGAAGGTGGTAGAGTGGTACAACGCTCTCAAGAACTACGCTTCACTTGACTTTGTAGATCTCGACGCAGAGGCAGAAGAGGAAGCTGATCAGGAGTAATCCGTTATGAAGAAGCTTCAGACAATTACCTTGGGCTGTTCTAAGAACAAGGTTGACACTGAACATATCCTTTCCCAGGTGGAGTCTCATTATGAGATAATCCCCGAGGGAGAGGATATTCCCGTTGATGTAATACTCCTGAACACCTGCGGCTTTATCGGAGATGCAAAGGAGGAATCCGTTCAGGCTGTGCTTGAGGCAGTGGACCGCAAGAACAGGGGAGAGGCTTCGAAAGTGATTGTATTTGGCTGTCTTTCACAGCGTTATGCAAATGAACTTCCTGAGTTGATTCCTGAGGTTGACGCCTGGTTCGGGGCAAGGGAGTTCGATCCTGTTGTGAGGGAGCTCGGAGTAGAGCCTTCTGCTGACAAGGCATCGGACAGACACCTGACGACTCCTTCTCATTATGCCTACCTCAAGATTTCGGAAGGCTGTGACAGAAGATGTTCTTATTGTGCAATCCCTTTCATCAGGGGTGCCCATAAGTCGGTTCCGATGGAAGATCTCGTCCTTGAGGCGGAAAAGCTCGCAGCAAAAGGAGTCAGAGAGCTCATCATCATAGCCCAGGACACTACCTACTACGGTCTTGACCTGTACAAGCGCAGAGCGCTGGCAGAACTTCTTCAGAAGCTCTCGGAGGTGGAAGGAATAGAGTGGATAAGGATTCACTATTCTTACCCTGCTGCCTTCCCTGAGGATGTGCTTGACCAGATGGCAAACAATCCGAAGGTGTGCAGATATATGGACATCCCGCTCCAGCACATCTCTGACAAGGTCCTGGATAATATGCACCGTCACGTTACAGGTGCGTGGACCCGCGAACTCATCAGCAAGATGCGTGAGAAGGTGCCGGGAGTTGTACTCCGTACCACTATGATCGTAGGACATCCTGGTGAGGGCAAACGTGATTTCAATGAACTTCTTGAGTTTGCAAAGACAGCCCGATTTGAGAGACTTGGTGCATTCAAGTACTCAGAGGAAGAAGGTACCTATGGCGCCGAGAACTTCAAGGACACGATTACTGCGAAGGTAAAGCAGCAGCGTCTTGACGAGCTGATGACACTCCAGAGCGAGATCTCACTGTCTTTCAATCAGTCGCGTGTCGGCTCTGAGATAGATGTGATAGTGGATGATTTCGTGGATGGTGTCTTTGTGTGCCGAAGCGAATTCGAGAGTCCGGAAGTCGACGGCGAGATTCTTGTAAAGTACGACACGGCTGTTATCGGTGATGTGGATCCATATTCTCTTGTCGGAGAATTCATCAAAGTCCGTGTCATCGGAGCAGACGAGTACGATCTTATAGCAGAACCTATAGAAATATAAGTAATGAGGAAATTAGTTGTCGCAATAGCATCACTGTGCCTTTGTCTGGCGTCTTGCGCACCGATGAAGCACGCTGTACACGTGGAGATGAGACATCCTTCCAAGTCGGGTGTAGACCTGGCAGGCAAGGATGTGTCTGTTGTCTATCTTGAAACAGACAACACTGTGGCAAATGCCTTCTCTGAGGGTATGGCAGACGGATTTGCCTACACTCTCGAACAGGACTACGGAACAGGAGAGGGAAGTGTAGGAATATACAGAATGCCTATGTCAGCGGGTGGCAACTATGCCTCTAAGGACTCCCTCTTCAACATCCTGATGGACACTGGTGCCGATGTGGTCTTCCTCTTTGACACCGTCCGTCTGGGTACAATAGTCATCGGAGGAGCGACAAGGGTCGCGTCCCCTTCTTCGGCGGATGCCGCATATGTAAGCAGGGCATCAATGCCATACACTATGAGGCTTTTCTGCTTCGACGGTATGGACCAGAAGGAGCAGGTTAAGACATTCGGAGGCACGAGCGTGGCACGACCTGATGTTTATTCTGACGGTAAAAGGACCAGCAAGGAGCTTATGGACAAGGCTATGAAGGATATAGACAAGGAAGGCTGGAATGCAGGAGTGCTTGTTGCAGACTCATTCAAGTCTCAGTGGAAGCACGAACAGTACTCGATTGTCTATTTCGATTCCAGCGACAAGTGGTTCGAGGCCTTGCTCAGGGCTGACCAATATGACTGGAAGGGTGCGATGGACATCTGGTTTGACCTGCTTAAGACCAGGGATATGATGAAACGCTCCTGCGCTGAATTCAACATCTCTGTAGCCTGCTATATGCTTGGCGACTACAACCTCGCATCCCAATGGCTCGACCGATCTGACGAAGACAACAAACTCCCGATCTCCGACGCAATGCGCAAACGAATAAACCAAAGACTTGGTAAATAATATGAAGGTGGCCTCAGCCACCTTTTTATATATGAAGAAAGCCGACTACAAAGCCGGCTTTCTTCTGAATATTTATATATGGTTATTTGTTTGCTTCTGATGTTGCTACCAGGTCGAGAGCTTCGGCCAGGATTGTTATCGGGTTCTTCACCTGATACTCTGTCGACATCTCGATCTGCCATTTGCAGGTCTCGCATTCGCAGGCTACGAAGTCTGGCTTGATGCTGTTGATCTGGTCGAACAGTGGCTTTCCGATTGCCTGTGACACAGGGTAGTTCTCCTTCTTGAAGCCATAGGTTCCGGCGATACCGCAGCAGGTGCTGTCAAGCATTGTGAACTCTACTCCCGGAATCATTCTGATCAGTTCAGTAGAGAAAATGCTCCATCCAAGCTTTGCCATATGGCAAGGTGTGTGGTAAGCGATCTTTGCCTTGTAGTCTTTCTTGAACACCAGCTTGACCTTGCCTTCATCGACGAGTCTGTAGATGAATCTTGTTGCCAGGTCGATATGGTCTCTGATGTCAGAGTTGTCCATTCTGAGAAGGTGAGGGTACTCGTCGCGGAGTGTGAAAGTACAGGTGGATGAGACACCGATGACAGGCATCTGTCTCTCTGTCACGCTCTTGCGGATGTTTTCTATGTTGACTGCGGCATTTTTCTTGGCCTGGTCGATCATTCCGTTGGAGATGAGCGCTACACCACAGCATTTCTCTTTTTCAAGGAGGTGTACGCCGTAACCGAGAGCGTTCATAACGCTTACGAACTCCTTACCGAGCTCCGGATAGTTGTAGTTTGTAGAACAGCCGTGGAAGAAGCTTATGTGACGCTTGAACGAATCCTGGAATGACTTCACGTTCTTTCTGTACCAGCTCTCGAATGTCTTTGAAGCGTACTTTGGAAGCTTTGCGTGCTTGTCTACCTTGAGGACTGCATCCATCACAGCCTTAGCCGGCTTGAGACCGAGGGCGAAGTTGGTGATAGGAGCAACCTTTGTAGCAAGCGAACCTACAAAGTCAGTGCTTGCAAGCATTCTGTCTCTCAAAGTAGGGGAGCTTGTGCTGTACTTGATTCGTGCAGCCTGGATGATGTCTCCGATGCGTACTCCTGACGGGCAGGCAACCTCGCATCTCTTGCAGTTAAGGCAGTACTTCAATGTGTCATCAAAGAAGAGTCCCTTCTTGAGTCTTAGTCTCTCTCCGTCAGGACCGGCCTGTTTAGGACCGGGATAGAGAGGGTTCACTGGAACGACAGGACAATATACTGTGCAGACTGTACATTTGATACACTGCTCGAAATTGTTCTCGCTTATGTTTTTCTCTTGCATTTTTATGTTCTGGTTCATATCCTCTCCTCCTATTTCTTCAAGATGTTGTCAGCTGCATAAAGTGCCGATATGATAGCTGTTCCGCCTCCGCAGCCTTCGTAGAGGGCGTTGCTTCCGGTCAATATTGAGCCGATTGCATAAAGATTGGAAACCGGCTGTCCCTTCATCTGAGCGTTGAGCTCTGATGTGACCTCAGCTCCGTAAGAGATGTATTCCTGTTTCTTCCAGAAGTTTCTGTCAAACCATTTGTCTCTGCCTTCAGCGAATGCGATGTCCACACCGAATACAGGCTCGACCACATTGTCCGGCGTTGCTATCAGACCTTTGCTGAAGAAGCTTCCTGTAGCAAGAACGAAGTCGTCTGCGTACACTCTGATGTCACCGAAGTTTACGGTACCTACGCTTGTCACATTGCCGTTTTCGTCAAATGCAGCGTCTGTCACTGTGTCGCCGAGGAGGAATCTGCCGCCTGCCTTTTCAAACTCAGCCTTGAGGGTCATCTGAGAACGGATGCCTGGTACTGAAGGCGGCATAGTTGCTACGAATATTGTCTTCACGCCGATTGCAGCCCTCATCTTCTCAACCACGCTTGCGTCCTTGAGACCGAACACTGCAGGAAGTACAACCACATCCTCATCCTTGATCATCTCCTTGACCTGGGCTGCAGCCTTCTCCCATATGCCGTCGCGATCCATTACGCGTGCGATGTTTGTCGCTCTCATCTCGCTCGGGTTCTTGCGGAGTCTTTCCATCTCCTCAAGCTTGATAGAAGAAATTCTGCACACTGTTCCCTGCTTCTCGAATGAATCCGCAAGGAATTTTGTATTGAAGTCAAGATAACCAAGAATGTTGACTATCAGTGCTTTGGTTCCGATCTTTTCGTCTTTTGATGCAAGAGGAGTGAAGTCTCCCAAGGTCAGCCAGGCAGGTTTGCGCTCACCTGTAGGGGTGATTCGCCAAGAGTTCTTCTCTGCGTTGCCTGCAACCTCGATTCCACATTCCTTGAAGAATGCGGGAGCTTCATCTGCATATTTCTTTACATTGTCCTTGCCTATGATGACATATGGATGCTCCTTGTTCAATGAAGCGATGGCTTCGATAGGATTGTCCACCTGTGTTCCGTCAGGCAGCCTTCCAAGAAGGTCGAATGTACCTGATGAGAAGTGCATTGCACTCTGGCCGGCAGAAATGATTGCACATTTCTTTCCCGCTTTCTGGAGTCTGATTCCACATACAAGTCCTGCGAGACCACCTCCTATTATCACTGTATCAAATCTCATAACTTCTGCCTTCTTTATTTTGTTTCACATTCCTCACCGCCTTCAAGGCCGCATACTCCTGAGTAGATCCACTGTGAGTACTCGCTCTCTCTGAGAGTGTCACCCCAGCAGATAGGATACATACCCTTCCATCTCTCGTTCACGAAGCTCTTCAGGTCGTTCTTCGCTCTGTCTGTGCACTGGTGCGCGTCTGCAAGCAGACCCGCCGCCCTGCACGCGCAGAGCTCACCCTGACAGGTACCCATTCCGACTCTCGTTCTTCTTCTCAAGTCCACGAGGTTGTGTACATCGAGTTCATCGATTGCATATTTCACCTCACCGATGGAAACTTCCTCACATTCGCACACGAGACTTGAAGAATACTCGTCTGAAAGCTTGATGTTCTCTACTCTCGAGCCGTGACGACCTACAGAAGCCTTCTGTGTCGCATTCGGCTTGCTCCAGGTCTTGGTCGAGATCTCGTCGATGTTCTCTTTCTCCGATCCCGGGAGAGGTGTGTCCATAGTGATACAGCTCTGTGAGACGCCGAGCTTCTTGCATACGAGGTCAGCAGCCCACTCTGCCATAAGTCGGTAGGTCATAAGTTTACCTCCGGTGATGCTGATGAAGCCCTTCACACCGTCTCTTGTCTCGTGGTCGAGGAGTACGATACCACGGCTGATGTTACGTCCTGATGGGTCGTCATCTGTGGCTACGAGTGGTCTCACACCTGCATATGCCCTGAGGATACGTGTGCTTGCAAGGCTCGGTGCGAGCTTCTCACCTTCTTTAAGGAGTACATCGACTTCGTCAGGAGTAACGTACATATTGTCGCACTCTTCGAAAGGAATGCGGCTTGATGTCGTACCGATGAGACAGATTGTGTCACCCGGTACGAGGATGTCTGCATTGGCTGGCTTGCGGCAGCGGTTCAGGACCACGTTGTTCACTCTGTGGCCGAAGATCAGGAGGGCACCCTTTGCAGGGAACATATTGATCTTCACACCTGCGAGTTCAGCGATGTGCTGTCCCCAGATACCGCTGGCATTTACAGTGATAGGGGCATAGAACTCTTCAGTCTGCTTGGTGATGTGGTTGTAGATCTCAACTCCCTTTACAGTGTCGCCCTCTTTGATAAGGCGGGTCACTTCGCTGTACACCCTCACAGTCGCTCCGTGAAGTTTAGCGTCGATCACGTTGGCAGATGTGAGTCTGAACGGGTCTACCGCACCGTCCGGAACCTTTACGGCTCCGATGATGTCCGGGTTGGCAGACGGCTCCATCCTCAACGCCTCCTTAGGGTCGATGACTTCCGCTCTGATGCCTGCCTCAAGGCAAGATTCTACAAATTTAGCCTGATAAGCAAGATCATCTTCTGGAAGTGTAAGGAACAGACCTTCAGTCTCTTCCACACAATGTCTCGCAATTTTGCGGAGAATCATATTCTCCTTGATACATTCCTCAGCTGATTCCTTGTCAGTGACGGCGTAACGTGCTCCACTGTGGAGAAGACCGTGGTTTCGACCTGTCGCTCCTGTAGCAAGGTCGTGTCTTTCCACAAGAAGAACCTTCAATCCTCTGAGGGCACAGTCTCTTGCTGTACCTGCTCCTGTGATGCCGCCTCCGACAATGATCACATCGAATTCATTGCCTTTTGTCGCTGCTGCCATAATTGATTTATTTTTGTTGGTTTTTCTTATTCTTTCGGTTTGCCTTCTTAGCCTGTCTTACGGATTTTTTCTGCTGTTTCTTTTCAGCCTTGAGCTCCGCCTTTCTCTGTCTGGCCTCACGCCTCTTTGCCAGCATATCCCTCAATCCGTCTCCCATATTTGCTACGAAGCGAGGGAATCTGCGCTCGATCTTTTCGTATTTTTCCTGGATGAACGAGTCCGAATGGCGCTCGATCTTTTCCTGGTATATCTCATCATATGCGATGAGAATGCAGGTCTCTTCGGCCTCGCTGAACTCGTGGTTTATTCCTCCGCCGAACATCTTCATAGTAGGGGAGAGGCTCATATATGCATTTACAAGCGGCGGGATGTTCACTCCGCGTTTTCTTACCTCGGCGTTGAGAAGCTTGTAGTCCTCCTTGAAGTCGTCTTCGGTGAGAAGGCTGTTCATATAATCGACATCCGTCTCTATCTTGAGAGGCTCCATCGGAGTCACCAGCTTGTCCTTGTCTTCGAAATGCTTGAAGAGGAAATGCTGGATCAGGTCGCGGGCTTCGCGGTTGTACTCCGGATACATCGTCATCTTTCCGAAGAAGTACTTCATTCCAGGTCTCTCGATCACCAGGGCACAGAGTCCGTCCCAAAGGTTGTCGAGGGCAAACAAGGCCTTCACTCCGGCCTGTCTGCTCTGATACTCGGGAGCTACGAAGCTTCTTCCCAGCTCAATTGTGTGCGGGAGGTACTCCTTCAGGAACTTTTCCGAGAAATTGAACATATGCGAGGTCGCAAGGACAGGCTGTCCTTTCTCGTCGATCTTTATGTCTGTTCCATATATATATCGGTAGCCTCCGAGAATCTTTTCGTTGTCCGGATCCCACACGATGAGCTGTCTGTAGGGCTGCTCCATTGTGTCGAATTCGTCTATGTCAGCCGCCAGGCCGCTTCCTCCGCCGGAGTCTCTGAATGCCTCTTCGCGGAGTCGGCCGATCTCGAGCATCACATTCGGTGAATCGTGGTGATCCAGAATGTAGATCTCATTGTGGCCTTTGTTAGTGTCCCTGAGCTTCTTGGCAGGAGTTAGCTCTGCCTTGAGCGTCTGGACATCAATAGGTTTTATTATAGGTTCCATTCTTCCTGGTTAGAGTTCGTACACCATTTGTCTTATGTCCTGTGCCCATTCGTAGTCGCTTTTCGAACGATCCAGGCTCTCGATAGGAATCGGTTTGCCGATCTTTATCTTATATGTCTTGCCTTTGCTTATCACCATTTCGTTGGGAAGAAGGAGCATAGCAAAGTTGAATTTCAGTTTCAGTCTTTTGCACCAAGTCGCTACGCGGTAGAATCTGTTGGAGTTTCGACCTTCAAAGTATATAGGGACGATGTCCCTGCCGGTCTCGCGGCTCTTTGTTACAAATGCCTTTCCCCAAGGGATGTCCTGGATCTTGCCGTCTATCTTTCTTGAGCAGAGTCCCGCCGGGAAGATGAGCATCTGATTGTCAGACTGGAACACTTCGTTCATCAGTCTTGGAAGTTCTCTTGCCTGTGAGCCTATCTTATTGATAGGAATGCCCATAGGTGCCATACCCTTGATGTTCATCAGAAGGTCGTTCATCAGGTACTTGATCTTTCCGTCGTACTTTTTGCCGAGGATCATACCGAGCGTCACTCCGTCTATTGCTCCGAGTGGGTGGTTTGACGCAAAGGTGTATTTTCTGCCGTCTTCCGGAAGGTTTTCAAGTCCTTCGACTTCTACGCTGACTCCGAGATACTTTATGGCGTTCTCGCAGAACTCCACACCGACATATCCTTCCTTCAGGTAACCGTTGATGTAGTCCAGATGGGCGAATCTTGTGAACCAGCGGATGAGGAACTTAGGGATATATTTCGCCTTCTTTCCTGCCCTGGCTACAATGACCGCTTCAAGGTCGAGTATCTGTGGCTGTCTTCCTTCCATAGCTTATTCTATCTTCTTCACAGGGTCGCAGGTGAGTCCTACTCCGAGCTTCTTGAATATCTTCTGGTCCACCTCGCTGAGCATTACTGTGCAGTGTGCCTGGCAGCCTTCGAGCTTAGGAAGCTGGTCAAGAGCCTTGCGGCAGTTATCGTCGTTGTTGCTGAGCATTGAGATCGCTACCAGTACCTCGTCTGTGTGGAGACGCGGGTTGTGTCCGTGAAGGTAGTTCACCTTGGTCTTCTGAATAGGGGCGATCATCTCTTCAGGGATGAGCTTCACTGTGTGCGCGAGGCCTGCAAGGTGCTTGGTTGCATTAAGAATGAGTGCTGCGCACGGTCCCAGAAGCGAGCTGGTGCGGGAGGTTATGATGGTGCCGTCCTGAAGCTCGATCGCAGCGGTAGCGACTCCGGAGCGCTCCTTTCTGTCGTGGGCGGCTACTGTCGTCCTTCTGTAGTCGGTCGTAAGCTTCGCCTGCTTCATTATCAGGGATATCTTGTTCACCTCGCTCTCGTTGTCGCCGTTTGTCGCGAGGTTGCAGAGTGCCTTATAGTAGCGTCTGATGACCTCCTCACGTGCGGCGTTGCAGCATACATCCTCGTCGCTCATACAGAATCCGATCATATTCACACCCATATCCGTAGGTGATTTGTACGGATTCTCTCCGTATATTCCTTCGAAGATGGCGTTGAGCACCGGGAATATCTCAGTGTCGCGGTTGTAGCTGACTGCAATGTCGCCGTACGCCTCGAGGTGGAACGGGTCGATCATATTCACGTCGTTCAGGTCGGCTGTCGCCGCCTCGTAGGCAATGTTCACTGGGTGTTTGAGCGCGAGGTTCCACACAGGGAAGGTCTCGAACTTGGCGTAACCTGCCTTTATGCCCCTCTTGTTCTCGTTGTACAGCTGGCTAAGGCACACGGCCATCTTGCCGCTGCCGGGACCAGGGGCTGTCACAACTACGAGAGGACGTGTGGTCTCGATGTAGTCGTTTCTTCCGAATCCTTCGTCTGAGTCGATGAGGGCCACGTTGTGCGGGTAGCCTTCGATGGTGTAGTGGTAGTACACCTTGATGCCCTGACGTTCAAGTCGCGCTCTGTAGGCATCGGCGCTGGACTGTCCGTTGAAGTGAGTGATGACTACGCAGCCGACGTAGAGTCCGATGTTCTCGAACTCTGAGCGGAGGCGGAGCACGTCCTCATCATATGTGATTCCAAGGTCACCTCTGACCTTGTTCTTTTCTATGTCCAATGCGCTGATGACCAGAATGATCTCTGCCTCGTCCTTCAGCTGGAGAAGCATCTGAAGCTTACTGTCGGGCAGGAAACCCGGCAGCACGCGGCTTGCGTGATGGTCGTCAAATAATTTACCTCCGAATTCGAGGTAAAGCTTGTCGCCGAACTGAGCAATCCTTTTCTTGATCTGTTCGGACTGTATCTTAAGATACTTTTCGTTATCAAATCCGATTTTCATACGGGATACAAAGATAACTTTTCTTCCCTTTTTATGCAAAAAAATACATCAGAATATTTTCCATATTCAGAGAATAAATCATTACTTTTGCGTCGCTGCAAGCGCGATATGCCGCTTCATCGATATGAATCACAGTACCTTTATTCCATACTGCCCCTATGAGATATCACACTATACTTGCACTTTTGTTGATTTCATTCTTTGCTGCTGCCTGTAACGAGGCCGATGATGACAGATTCCGTATAGGAGTCTCGCAATGCAGTCAGGACGAATGGCGCGACAAGATGAATGCGGAGATGATGCGTGAGGCAATGTTGAGTCATACTATTGCCCTGGAGATTCGTTCGGCAGATGATGACAGCCGCAAGCAGAGCGAGGACATCAGGTATTTCATCTCTCAGGATGTGGATCTCCTGATAGTTTCTCCAAATGAGGCCAGTGAGGTGACTCCAGCAGTCAGTGAGGCCTTTGATGCCGGAATCCCTGTGATAGTCGTCGATAGAAATGTGACAGGTGACAAGTTTACCGCATTCATCAGTGCCGACAACACACAGATCGGATATATGCAGGGACAGTATGCCGCCGCAAATCTTAATCCTGGAGATAAGATAATCGAAATCAAGGGATTGACCGGCTCTACACCTGCGATGGAACGTCATAATGGATTCCTGGCCGGACTTGGCGATTCGCAGGTTGAGATCGTTGCTTCCATAGATGCACAATGGAGCAGTGAAAAGGCTGAACATATGGTTGATTCGCTCATCCGTATCTACCCTGACGTGGACCTGATTGCTGCGCAGAACGATCCGATGGCCAATGGAGCTTATCGTGCTGTAGAATCAGTATATCCGGGAAATGACATTATGTTTATAGGAGTAGATGCTCTTCCTGGCAAAGGTCTTGGAGTCGAGGCAGTTCTGGAAGGACGTCTGAATGCGTCAATCCTGTACCCTACCGGAGGTGACGAAGTCATACAGACAGCATTGAAGATTCTTCAGGGACGTGCCTTTTCAAGGACCACAACCCTCGAGACAGTGCTGATTGAAAAGTCCAACGCATTTCTTTTGCTGCGACTCTCTGATGAAATCCAGCATCAGGTCAGCATCATAGAGACATTGCGTCGTGAGGTGGATGACTATTGGGAAAAGCATTCGGCGCAGACGATGGTGCTTTACCTGTCTGTTGCCCTGCTGCTCATTCTTGCTATCTTCCTTATTGTGATGTTTACTTCCCTGAGCAAACTCAATGCACTTAATGTAAAGCTCAACAGGCAGAAGGATACCCTTGAGGAACAGAGAGTACAGCTCCTGTCCCTTAATCAGGAACTGGAAGAAGCTACCCACGCCAAGCTTATGTTCTTTACAAATGTCAGCCACGATTTCAGGACTCCTCTGACTTTGATTGCAGACCCCATAGAGCATCTCAAGGAATCCGTCAATCTCGATGAAAAGGAAAGGAAGCTGGTGAAGATTGCCCACAAGAATGTCAATGTGCTTCTTCGTCTTGTAAATCAGATACTTGACTTCCGTAAATATGAAAGCGGAAAGGCCACTTTGAACCTTAAGGGACTGGATTTGTCGGAATGTATGGAGATCTGGATGGATGCCTTCTCGCTTCTTGCATTGAAGAAGCACATCCACGTGTCATTCGAGAAGGACCAGGAATATGACTATAAGAACACATTGGACGGAGAGAAGACCGAACGTATATTCTTCAATCTTATGGCCAATGCATTCAAGTTCACTCCAGAGAACGGAAGTATAGATGTCAGGCTCACCCGCCTGTGCGTAGATGAGTGCGAATGGCACCGTTTCTCGATAACCAACAGCGGCAACGGCATATCGACTGAATATATAGAACACATATTCGAACGTTTCTACCAGATCGATTCCACACATTCGGGAGGAAGCGGAATCGGCCTTGCCCTCGTCAAGACTTTTGTGGATATGCAGGGAGGTACCATAGATGTCACCAGCTCTCCTAAGGACGGTACTGTCTTTACGGTTACCCTGCCTGTGACTCCTGTTCAGGACGGCATACTGGAACCGGTGAATCTCATCACAGGTGAGCATATCGTTTCTGAACTCGGTGACGTTTCGGCAGATGACGAGCCGAAGGCAGAGTCGCAGAGTACGATCCTGATAATCGATGACAATCCTGATGTGAGGACGCTGGTCGGATCGCTTTTCTGTGATGAATTCACGGTTCTCGAGGCAAATAACGGAACCAGCGGAATACAGGCTGCAATGTACAACATTCCAGACCTTATCATATGTGATGTTATGATGCCGGGAATCGATGGACTCGAGTGCTGCAGCAGGCTCAAGTCAGAGGTCAACACTTCGCATATCCCTATACTTATGCTGACAGCCTGCTCTCTTGATGAGCAGAGAGTGAGCGGTCTGAATTGCGGCGCGGATGCATATATGGCAAAGCCGTTCAATTCCCGCGTTCTGATCGCACAGGTGAAATCCCTTATTGAGAACAGGAAGAAGATCAAGTCTGTCTTTGGAGACACTATGTCGATAGCCGATGAAAATGTTTCAAGGACCGACAAGGATTTCGTGGCAGAATTCAAGAAGGCGATTGCCGAGAATATGGACAATTCGGAATTGAGCGTCGAATCTCTGGGAGTGCGTTTCGGTATGAGCCGAGTACAGCTGTACCGCAAGGTGAAGAACCTGACTAACTACACTCCTGTGGAAATAATAAGGATTACCAGACTTAAAAAAGCGCAGCAGCTTCTGGCTTCGACAGACCTGACTGTCGCTGAGATAACCTATCAGGTAGGTTTCACATCTCCAAGCTATTTTACCAAATGTTACAAGGAGTATTTCGGTGAAAATCCGAATGATACGCGCTCACGCAAAAAATAGTCGATGTAACATTTATTTCATTTTTGGAAACATTCGTTTTATATATGTTATCCGCGTGCTAGTAATTTTGCAGCATCGGATAGCATATATGCTTTTCTGGTATTAAACAATAACTTACTATTAACCACAATTAAATCAACAGCGATTATGAAAAAAGCTATCTTGGGCTTTGTCCTCGGTCTTTTTTCGATAGCCTCCTTCGCACAGTCAATCTCTGTGGAGGGTACTGTCGTGTCAAAGACTGACGGATTTCCTGTAATCGGTGCTGCGGTCATCCCTACAGACAATATCTCTGAAGGTACTGCCACCGATGTTGACGGTAAATTCCATTTGACCGTCCCTTCAAATACTTCAGTCACTGTGTCCTGCATCGGATATAAGACAGTGACTCTTCCTGTCCAGTCTTCAATGACTGTCGTTCTGGAAGAAGATGCGCTGCTTATGGATGAACTGGTTGTTACCGGTTATACATCACAGCGTAAGGTTGACCTCACAGGTTCAGTGTCTGTGGTCTCTACAGATGACCTCAAGTCAAGCCACGACAGCGACCCTATGAGAGCCCTCCAGGGTAAGATTCCGGGAATGACTATTACAATGGATGGTTCACCATCGGGAACAGGTACAGTGCGTATCCGTGGTATCGGTTCATTCAACTCTTCGCGTGACCCTCTTTACGTGATCGACGGTATCCCTACCAACCAGACATTGAATTCCTTGAATATGAATGATATCGAGAGTATGCAGGTACTCAAGGACGCGGCTTCTGCTTCAATCTATGGTAGCCGTGCTGCAAACGGTGTCATCATCATCACTACCAAGCAGGGTAAGAACAAGGACAGAATCGAGGTGAACTTCTCGGCAAACCTTACTGCCCAGTTCTACACAAACCAGTCTACAATGGACCTTCTCAGCACTCCTGAGTATGCTACAGCAATGGCCCAGGCTGCCCTCAACGACGGTCTTGATCCACAGGCATATGCAGGTAACTTCGGACTCAACCTCAACGCTGAGAACGGTTACCCTATCAAGGCATATGATCCTGCGACCGGCACTTACCAGAGCTTCAAGGTGAACGGTCTTTATGACGGATTCATCAACTCTAAGAAGACTATGCGCATTTCCAACACTGACTGGCTCAAGGAAATGGCAAGAACAGGTTTCTCGCAGAACTACGACCTCTCATTGGCAAAGGCTACAGAGAACAGCACATCTATGTTCTCACTCGGCTATAAAAATAATGAAGGTATCCTCAAGCACACAGACTTCGAGAACATTTCTGCCAGAATGAACTCAAGCTACACTCCGGTGAAGTGGCTCACAGTTGGTGAGAATATGACAGTTACCTACACAAATCAGGTAAACTGCTTCCCTATGGAGAACGCACTCAAGATGTCTTCAATCGTGCCTGTATATGAAGAGGACGGCGAGACTTTCGCAGGTCCTGTAGGAGGTATGAGCGACCGTCAGAATCCTGTCCGTGAGCTTTATCACAACAGAGACAACCGTCTTCACGTGTGGAGAATCTTCGGTAATGCCTATGTTGACATCAAGCCTGTGAAGGGTCTTGTACTCCGTTCTAACTTCGGTCTTGACTTCGACGGCGCATTCATCCGCTCTCTTACATACACATATCACTCGGACATCGTAAACAACGACATCGCAAAGGTGAATGTGAACCAGACCAACAAGACACGCTGGACCTGGTCAAACACTGCAAACTACAACTTCAAGATTGCAAACGACCACAACTTCAACCTCTTGGGAGGTATGGAAATGCACAAGGAGACTGCTCAGTGGCTTTCTGCATATGCTGAAGAGTTCGTTCTCGAAAACATCGACTATATGTGGCCTGATGCCGCTACAGGAATTGAAAAGGCTACAGGTTCTCAGGACGGATATTCATTGATCTCTTTCTTCGGAAAGGCTGATTATAACTGGAAGGACCTCCTTCTTGCATCATTCACAATCCGTCACGACGGTTCTTCAAGATTCGGTGCTAACAACCGTTACGCTACTTTCCCTGCAGCTACTGTAGGTTACCGTCTCTCTAAGCACATCGACAAGGAGTGGCTCGATGAACTCAAGCTCCGTCTGTCTTGGGGTAAGACCGGAAACCAGGCAATCTCCAACACAGCGAGATACTCACTCTTCTATGCTGACTACGGCAGCGGCCGCGACACAGCTACATCATACGACCTCTATCTCCAGGGCAGCGGTACATTCCCTTCAGGATTCCGTACTGGACAGTCTGCAAACAACAACCTCAAGTGGGAGACTACAACTCAGTACAATGCAGGTCTCGACTATGCATTCTTCAACAGCTCACTTTACGGTTCAGCAGATGCGTACATTAAGGATATCACCGATATGCTTATCTCGCCTGCTTACCTTGGATGTCTCGGTGAGGGTGGTTCATCTTGGCTCAACGGTCCGTCACTTCGCAACGTAGGTATGGAGTTCACTCTCGGCTACAAGAACATCACTTCATTCGGCCTCGGTTACAATATCAACGCAAACCTTGACTTCTTCCGCAACTGGGTGACATACCTTCCTTCTACAACAACAGGTTCATATGCACACACTACAAAGCAGAACCTTGTTGAGGCAAAGGTGCCTTACGGATCAATCGTAGGTTATGTAGTTGACGGTCTGTACCAGAGCAAGGAGGAAGTTCTCGCCTGCGGTCAGGAGAATGCACGTGTGGGTGGTCTCAAATATGCTGACCTCGACGGAAACGGACTCATCAATGCAGATGACCAGACTTGGATCCTCAACCCTGTTCCTGATTTCTCATACGGTATCAATATGGAACTCGACTACAAGGGCTTTGACCTTACAATGTTCTTCCAGGGAGTTCAGGGAATCCAGGTGTACAACAATCAGAAGTTCCAGACAGACTTCTGGAGCCTTACAGACGCCGGCAGCAACAAGGGTAGCCGACTCCTGAATGCTTGGACAACAGCTAATACATCTTCATTGATCCCAGCTCTTACAACCAACAACACAGGTGATGAGGGACGTGCTTCAACATATTTCGTTGAAAACGGTTCTTATCTCAAGCTCCGTGACCTTTCATTCGGTTACAACCTTCCTACAGCTGTTCTGGAGAAGTGCAAGCTTTCAAAGCTCAGACTCTATCTGTCAGGACACAATCTCTTCACACTCAAGAGCAAGACCCTTACTTGCAAGGATCCTGAGAACCCTAACTGGGCTTACCCTCTTGCAACTTCTGTAACATTTGGTGTACAGGTTGGTTTCTAATAGGCTGAATACTAATAATTTTAAAGAAAATGAAGATAACAAAAATACTGATTGCGGCTGCAGTTTCAATCCTCGCTGTTTCTTGCGAAGGTTTCATCGATGTGCCGCCACAGGGAGTGATCGATGACCAGCTCGCAAACTCCAATCCTGAAGCTATGGTTACCTCAGCCTATTCAATGCTCGGTAACTGCTGGTACAACTATCCGTTCAACCTCTGGCCATATGGTGACCTTGCCAGCGATGACTGCCTCAAGGGTGGTTCAGGTACAACTGACACAGGTTATCACGATGTCGAGGTGTGGAGTACACTGACTTCGACAAGAGGTGAGCTTGACGAACTTTGGTATCGTCTGTATTGTGCGATTTCACGTTGCAACAGAGCGATCATTTCATTGAATGACTATGGCGTGTCAGAGCTTGGCGAGGAGACAGCTGCCATCCGTATGGGTGAGGTTAAGTTCCTCCGCGGACACTTCTATTTCAAGCTTCTCACTATGTTCCGTCAGATTCCTTGGATCACAGAGGATGCTGTCCTCAACGGAACACACGAGAGCATCAGCAATGTCGAGTTCACTTATCAGGAACTCTTCGAGAAGGTGATCAAGGACTTCGAGGATGCATACAACGTACTTCCTGAGACACCTGCAGACGGTGGACGTACTCACAAGGTGGCTGCAGCAGCTTATCTTGCAAAGTGCTATCTTACACTCGCTTGGGGTGACGGATACGAGGCAACCAACGGCGTAGGATTCATCAACAAGGCATATATGGAGAAGGTGGTGGAATATACAGAGGTAGTCAAGTCATCACGCTTCGGTTATATGGCTGACTTTGGTGACCTCTTCCTGCCTGAGTACAAGAACAACGTGGAGTCTATCTTCGCAGTCCAGACATCTGATTATGCAGATGACAACACTGAGTTCGGCCGTGCAAACTGGTCAAATATGCTCAACGGCTGCTGGGGTATGTGGTCTTGCGGATGGGACTTCCACAAGCCTTCACAGAACCTCGTGAACGCATTCAAGACTAAGGACGGTCTCCCAATGTTCAACGACTACAACAACGAGATCGCTTATCCTGTAAGCGGTGTCGCTTCTGCACAGAAGTATGACCCACGTCTCTTCCACACAGTGGCAATGCCTTCATTCCCATACAAGTATGAGGCTCAGTACACTATGACAAAGGATAACTCACGTAACCCTAGCACATACGGCTACTATTCTTCTCTCAAGGATGTTCCGCAGCGCTCTAAGGGTGAGACTTACAACGGTTCTTGGCAGGCTTTCGCTATGAGCGACTATGTTTTCAGATTTGCTGACGTTATGCTTATGAGAGCTGAGGCGCTCATCGAGCTTGACAGACTTTCTGAGGCAAGAGATATCATCAACGACATCCGTTCACGCGCCGCTGCTTCAGTGAACAAGCACATCGGCTATGCTGCAGAGTTCTGTGAGATCGCTCAGTATCCTGCTACATATTTTGCAACAAAGGAGCAGGCAAGAGAGTGCCTCCAGTGGGAGCGCCGTCTTGAGCTCGCAATGGAGAACGGCCGTTACTTCGACCTTCGCCGTTGGGGAATCGCTTCAAAGACTCTCAACGCTTTCTTCCAGACTGAGAAGGATGTTACTTATGAAGGTCAGACATATGCACAGTACTATTCAGACGCTTATTATACTCCTGGAAAGAACGAGTTCTATCCTATCCCGTATAACCAGCTCTATTATGTACCAGGCCTTTATACACAGAACGCCAATTATTAATATAGTAACGACAATAATATGAGAAAACTTATATATCTGGCTATGGGCCTCCTTTTCCTTGCTTCCTGCACTGAGAAGGAATTTGAGCGCCAGCCGATGAAGATCCAGGCAATTGAAGAGTCTGCCATTTCAGGTGAGCTTGTCGGAGATGATTACATCTGGACCTGGCCTGAGCAGGATGAGCTTAAGATGCAGGTCGCATTGTATGCGAACGGCGTCCAGCTGTCTAAGATTACTGTAGACGGAAATGTCTACACTCACTCTACAGTAGATACAAACATCGAGTACACTTATGTATTCAAGCTGACAAATGAGTCAGACTACTCTACAGGTACAATCAAGAAGTACCTCAGAGAAGGTGCGACAAAGATCACAGGTGCATCTATGAGCCAGCTCGAGAAGGCTGAAGGCTATGATGCCAAAGTAGTATGGAACAAGGCTGCAGATGCAACAAACATCATCTTCACTGCAACAAACGGTTCACGTACCATCTCCGAGACTCTCAAGGGTGATGCTACAGAGTTCATCATCGAGGGTGTACAGTTCAATGAGTTCTGGCAGGTTACAATCGTTGCCAAGAACGACAAAGGTACTTCTCTTGCAACTTCTACATCACTTAAGATCGGTAAGACTGCTGTAGGTTTCCTCAGTATCTACAACACTCCAGAGGAGCATATCGCTAACGGTGACGATGATGAGGTGTGCGCTTGGCTCTGGCTCCACGAGGAGTATCCAAATGCTACATTCCTTCCTATGAGCTCGATCACTTCAGCTGAGGTTGTGGAGCCGTTCCGCGTACTCTTCTGGATGCGTGACCTTGAGAATGTAGGTGAGGATGCACTCTGGAATATGCCTGAACCTGCACTTACAGCACTTCCTGCAATCACACAGTGGTACAAGGATGGCGGTAACCTCCTTCTCTGGAGCCACGCGATCGCATATATCACCAACCTCGGAAGAATCGACGGAGATATGCTTCGCAGCAATGACCGTGCTCTCGGTCTTGGAGCAGGCGGCTACAACCCTGATGTCTGGAAGATGGCTGTACAGCTCCATCCAGGAAGCAAATTCAAGAAGGACTTCTCTTCACATCCTATCTACAAGGGTCTTGAGGTGGAGACTACTGACAGAACCAAGCTGATTGCATTCATCGGTGCAGGTTGGAAGGAAGACCACAACTGTCTCTTCTTCAACATCCCTTCAGTGCTTACCGGTATCGGTAACCAGGAGGAGGCTTGCTACAATGCTATCACTGAAGAGTATGGTATCTATCCTCTCGGTACTTGGGATTCTCAGATCGACTGGGTGTCACAGCTCAACGTATGGGAAGCACAGCAGGGTAATACAGAGTTCAAGGGTACAATACTCTGCATCGGTAACGGTGGTTGCGAGTTCTCTATGAAGAACGATGACGGAACACCTGACATCCAGGCATATCCGACAAACAACCCTTACCAGGAGAACGTTCTTACTCTTGCAAAGAACAGTATCGAGTATCTTAAGACAAGATAATTCCTACGCTATATGAGACTCTGGACAAAAACAGCATCAGTTTTTGCGGCCTTACTTATGATAGGCTGCGGGGAGTCCAAGTTTGATGAGGTTATTCCCGTTCTTCCTCCAGTAGTAGAGGAGGAAGAACAGGATAAGCCTTCAGTTGGGTCCTATGATGAAAAATACCGTCCGCAGATTCATTTCACTCCTGCAAAGAACTGGATGAACGATCCCAATGGAATGGTCTATGTCGATGGCGTCTATCATCTGTTTTACCAGTACAATCCTCGTGGAAATGACTGGGGAAATATGAGTTGGGGCCACGCGGAGAGTACTGACCTCATACATTGGACTGAGAAGCCGGTTGCTTTGACAGAAGACAGACTCGGAGCTATATTCTCAGGATCGGCTGTCGTTGATGCAGGTAACACTGCCGGTTTCGGAAAGGATGCTGTCATAGCTCTGTATACATCTGCAGGTGCTTCGCAGCAGCAGAGTATTGCATATAGCCTGGATAAGGCCCAGACATTCAAGACCTTTGAAGGAAATCCTGTCATTCCGAACACTTCCAAGCCGGATTTCCGTGACCCGAAAGTGTTCTGGCACGAGGAATCACAGTCTTGGATAATGTCTCTTGCGCTTGGCTGGGAATATGGAGTTGAGCTGCTTTCATCCAAAAATTTGAAAAACTGGACTTCATTGAGTATCTTTACCAACGATGATCCTGCCTGCAGAAAGGGTCAGTGGGAATGCCCGGATCTGCTGAGATTTGAGGTGGATGGCCAGGAAAAGTGGGTGATGATAGTCAGCGTCAACCCGGGCGGTCCGGTTTCCGGATCCGGTACTATGTATTTCGTGGGTTCGTTTGATGGACAGAAGTTCGTGGCCGACGACCTTGATTATCCTCTCTGGCTGGATTATGGTACAGATAACTATGCTGGTGTGACTTGGAGCAATGTTCCGGACAGGACCATATATATAGGATGGATGAACAACTGGCTGTATGCGGGAATCGTTCCTGTCTCACCGTGGCGTTCAGCAATGACGCTTCCTCGTGAACTGGAGTTGGTCAAAGCAGACGGCAAATATGTACTTGCTTCCAAGGTCGTACGCGAGATCGAGAACATCGCCTCAGATTGGGCACCTCTTGGTGAGGGCTCTTTCGGTAAGATCGATGCCTGTCAGGTCAGACTGTCTGTGGATATGACAAAGGAAAACACCTGGCGTCTTTCTAACGGACACGATGAGTACCTTGAGTTCTATGTGAATCCTTCCTCAAGGAAGATAATTGCACGAAGGAACGGATCGACGGGAGATTCTTCATTTTCCGCATCCTTCTCGCTTCCTGCACTCCGTATGCCTGTTACAGGCGACGCAGATGAGATCGAACTGGACATCTATGTGGACAGATCTTCTGTGGAGTTCATAACAGCAGATGGAACCAGTGCAATGACTATGCTTGTCTTCCCTCAGGAAATATATGACCGCATTGAATGTACTACAGGAACCCTGGAGGGTGATTTCCGCTCTCTTTCGCGTATATGGAAATAATAACTATCAAATAACACAAAATTATGACAATTAAGCGATTCTTTTTGACTGTCTCTGTGCTTCTTGCAGGCTTGTCTGCATATGCACAGGACTTGAGGATCGATGATCTTGGCAACAGAAATGTAATCGTCAGGGTCAATGATCTGTCAAAGAAGTATCTTCTTCTTCCGGTTCAGGAGGATGTTCCTGAATCCGGAGTCTTCGTTACAGTGAACGGAGTGGCTGAGCCGGTCAGAAATGTGAGACTCGCAGTAGACAGAGTCGACTATATGGTCCCACTGTCTCTCGAACCTTACAAGGACTGCACAGTTGCCCTTGACATCCACATCGGAGATGGACATCGCCGCACAGATGTAATCAAGGACATCTGCTGGGAAAAGATGCACCTCAGTGACGAGTTCAGCCTTGAGAACATCGAGAAATACCGTCCGGTCTTCCACCATACACCTCAGTATGGCTGGATGAACGACCCGAACGGAATGTTCTACAAGGATGGAGTATATCACCTCTATTATCAGTTCAATCCATATGGATCGATGTGGGGTAATATGCACTGGGGACACTCTTCAAGTACCGACCTGGTACATTGGGAGCATCATCCTGTGGCTATCGCTCCGGATCAGTGGGGAACAATCTTCTCCGGAAGTGCAGTTGTTGACAAGAACAACACTTCAGGCTTCGGCGAGAATGCAGTTGTGGCAATGTACACTTCCTGCAGCCTTACTCAGAAACAGAGCATTGCGTACAGCCTTGACGGCGGTATGACATATACTAAATATGCAGGTAACCCTGTCGTGCAGGCACCTCAGGAATGCCGCGACCCTAAGGTCTTCTGGAATGAAGAGGCAGGTTGCTGGAATTGCGTGCTTGTGAGCCCGCTCGAGTACGAGGCTTGGTTCTACACCAGCCCAGACCTTAAGAACTGGACCAAACAGGGCGAGTTCGGAGGACACGGAAACACTTCTGCAATCTGGGAATGTCCGGACCTCTTCAAGCTTACTGACCCGGTTTCAGGAGACAGCAAGTGGGTTCTTCTTATCAATATCAACCCAGGCGGTCCTGCAGGCGGCAGTGCGACACAGTACTTTGTCGGAGACTTCGACGGAAAGAACTTTGTCTGCGACACAGCTCCTGAGGTAGTCAACTGGCTTGATTACGGAAAGGATCACTATGCTACAGTGACCTGGAGCCACGCACCTGAGGGACGTACTATGGCTATCGCGTGGATGAGCAACTGGCAGTACGCCAACCAGCTCCCTACAAGACAGTTCCGTAG
Source organism: Bacteroidales bacterium (assembly GCA_017560825.1). Classification (GTDB taxonomy): domain Bacteria; phylum Bacteroidota; class Bacteroidia; order Bacteroidales; family UBA932; genus Cryptobacteroides. The sequence goes on from JAFZED010000040.1 coordinate 67,267, forward strand.
TGCAAACTCTCTGGCAAGAGACCTTACCCTTGCAAAGACTTCAGACGGAACTTACCGCGTGTGTGTGCTTCCATCACCTGAGATGGAGGTGCTCCGCACAGGAAAGCCTCTTGTAACCTCATTCAGTGCCGGAAAGAACGGAAGATCAGTAGCTCTTCCTTCAGAACTCTGCGAGATCGATGTCAAGTTCACAGCAAAGAAGGGAAGCAAGCTGACATTCCGACTTTCAAATGACCAGGGTGAATACGTTGACCTTGTTTATGATGGAAAGTCATATGTCTTCGACAGAGCAAAGTCTGGCGCAACAGATTTCAGCCAGGATTTTGCCGTTCCTACAACAGCTCCTGCAAGTGAGAGTGTTGAGCAGAACGTGCGTATGATTATGGATGTTTCAAGCATTGAAATGTTCGATGGCAAAGGATGGTGGGCTATGACAAACCTTGTCTATCCGAGCGTTCCGTACAACAAGCTTGAGGTTATCTCGGAAAACGGAACTTCACGCGTGAAATCGTTGAAGATCTATAGTCTGACATTGAACTAAAACCAATGAAAATGAATAAGAAGAATACTTTGGCAGTTCTTCTGCCGGTGATGCTCTGCTTTTTCACGATGGGATTCGTTGACCTGGTGGGTATTGCATCAAACTATGTCCAGAAGGATCTCGGCCTCAGCGACGCAAAGGCCAATATGATGCCTTCTCTGGTTTTCTTCTGGTTCCTCATCTTCTCCGTTCCAACCGGAATGCTGATGAACAGGATCGGAAGAAAGAAGACAGTGCTGTTGAGTATAATTGTCACAGCAGTGTCTCTGCTTATGCCTATGTTCGGCAACAATTATCCTCTTATGCTCATTTCATTCTCTCTCTTGGGAATCGGAAATGCGCTTATGCAGACATCGCTTAATCCTTTGATCAGTAATATTGTAAATCCTGATCGTCTTGCATCTACCCTTACATTCGGTCAGTTTGTAAAGGCTATTGCATCATTCCTTGCTCCATACATCGCAATCTGGGGAGCTGTTCAGGCTATCCCTTCATTCGGACTTGGATGGCGTGTGCTTTTCCCTATATATATGATAATTGCGGTAGCTGCAGTGTTCGCACTCTCAGCAACTAAGATTGAAGAGGAGAAGAGCGATGCAGCATCCGGATTCAAGGAGTGCATATCACTTCTTGCACATCCTTCCATCCTCCTTTGCTTCCTTGGCATTATGTGCCACGTGGGTATCGATGTGGGAACAAACACTACAGCTCCTAAGCTTCTGATGGAAAGGCTCGGATATGGCCTTGATGAGGCTGCCATCGCTACCAGCGTGTACTTCATCTTCAGGACAATCGGATGCTTCTCAGGTAGCTTTATCCTCAGATGGATGAGCCCTAAGGTCTTCTTTGGCATCAGTGCAGCTATGATTCTTGCCGGAATGGGCGGTCTGTTCTTCGCAGACACTCAGATTCTGCTTTACACCTGCATCGCACTGATCGGATTCGGTAACTCGAATGTGTTCTCTATCATCTTCTCGCAGGCCCTCCTTACAGAGCCGGAGAAAAAGAATGCTGTTTCCGGTCTTATGATTATGGGACTTTTCGGTGGTACCATCTTCCCGCTTGCAATGGGTTTTGCAGCAGATATGGCAGGACAGAGCGGCAGCGTAGCTGTTATGGCAGTAGGAGCTGTCTATCTGATGATCTACACATTCTTGATTAAAAAGGCAAACTGATATGGAAAAGTATATAGTAGGAATGGGAGAGGCCCTCTGGGACTGTCTTCCGGAAGGACGTAAGATCGGTGGAGCTCCGGCAAATTTTGCCTATCACGTCGGTCAGTTCGGATTCAAGTCTTTGGCAATCAGTGCCATCGGTGATGATCAGCTTGGCGCTGAGATAAAACAGAAGTTCGATCAGCGCGGACTTGCCTATATGCTTGAAACAGTTCCTTATCCGACAGGAACAGTTCAGGTGACTCTTGATTCAGCCGGAATCCCTTGCTATGAGATTATGGAGAATGTGGCTTGGGACAACATTCCATATTCTTCATCTCTCGAAGACATCGCGGCGAACTGCAGGGCGGTCTGCTTCGGTTCTCTGGCACAGAGAAGCCAGGTTTCCAGAGAGACCATCAACAGGTTCCTGGATGTAATGCCTGATACAGAAGACACTTATAAGATTTTCGATATAAACCTCAGACAGCATTTTTACTGCAAGGAAACCATCGAGAACTCCTTCAGAAAATGCAATGTCCTCAAGATCAATGACGAGGAACTTGTAATCATCTCTGAGATGTTCGGTTGCGCCGGACTTTCTCAGGAAGATGCCTGCAGAAAACTCCTTGAGGATTACCAGCTCAGAATGGTGATACTCACTTGCGGTACTTCAGGAAGCTATGTGTTTACTCCTGAAGAAATGTCATTCCAGGGCACTCCTAAGGTTGAGGTCGCTGACACTGTAGGAGCAGGTGACTCATTCACCGGTTCTTTCATAGCGTCAATCCTCAAGGGAAAGAGCATATCGGAAGCACATAAGCGTGCGGTAGAAGTTTCAGCTTTTGTATGTACCCAGAACGGCGCAATGCCTGTTCTGCCTGAGGCAATGAAACTTTAATACAATTGGTTGTTGTGAGTATTAGGGAGCTGGAGTTGTTCAGCTCCCTAATCGTTTATTGTCATATACAAAAGAGGATGACCCTGGGGCCATCCTCCTGATGTAAGGCAGTTCCGTAAGCCGGTTTCTGTTTTATCCTGTCATTTATCTTCGCAACCTACCCCCTGATGTGAACGGGCCGTCCATTTTGTTCCGAGGAACATCATCAGTATATTTGGTCTTGCAGGGCCTGGTGCCGTCACCGTCGTATGTCGCCACACGGCGTCGTGAGCTCTTGCCTCGCGGTTTCACCCTTACCCTTTCGGGCGGTTTGTTTTCTGTTACGGCATCCGTAAGATTACTCCCACCTGCGCTTTCCGCAGCAGGCTGCCCTCCCTGTCCGGACTTTCCTCTGCCTCGCGGCAGCGACAGGTCAAACTACCTTATTTATATCCGAGCTTGCGCTCGAGTTTGTCGTTTTGTGCTTCCACCCTCTTGACTTCCTTTCGGAGTGCCGGGGTTATGTCTTCGCAATGTTTGTGGCATTGCATTGATTTCGAGTACATTCTGCCTATGCAGAAGTTGCTGTGGCTGCAGCCGCTGCAGTGATTCTCGTCCGAGGCCATCTTGTTTACGAAGTCCGTATCTTCCAGGACCGCGCGGCCCATCTGGATCATCGGAAATCCTTTTGCAAGAGCTTCCTCTGCACTTTTTCTGTCGGTCACTCCTCCCACGTAAACGAAAGGGAAGTCCGGCATCGCCTCGCGGAACTTGAGCGCATCCTCCATAAAGAACAGCTTCTTGAAAGGAACTGTCGGAGCCACCAGCTTTCCGGCCAGCGTGACGCCAAGTTTCAGCCACCACTTGCTCCAAGGGAAGTAATGCACTATCGTCTTTACCGGAAACTGACCCCTCATCACATACTGAGGATGTCTGCTTACAAAGCCTCCGGAAAGGACAATCGAATCTACTCCGAGCCTTCTGAGCTCCTTTGCCACTTCGATCAGTTCGTCTGTCTCCTGGCCTCCCTTGAATCCGTCCCTTGTGTTTAATTTTGCAAATATAGCAATCTTTCCTTTACCTGCATCAACTGCCTTGGAAACACACATATTCATAAACCTCATTCTGTTCTCCAGGCTGCCTCCGAACTGGTCGCGGCGATGGTTTGTATATGGCGACAGAAACTGAGAGATCAGGTAGCCGTGGCCGGCGTGGATCTCGACGGCGTCAAATCCCGCCTCAATCGCGAGCTCCACGGCGCGTCCATATGCGTCAGCGACCTCGTGTATCTGCTCCATATTCATCTTCTGGACGAAAGTAGGGGAGTAGAGGTTGAATCCTCGGCTCGCGCCGTAAGGCATACATCCGCATATGCTTCTGTGTGACATATTTCCGCAATGGCCCAGCTGGATCGATGCCTTGGCGCCCTCCTTGTGGATCGCGTCTGTCAGCGCCTTCAGCTCAGGCACTATCTCCTCGCGCATCCACAGCTGGTTCTCGAACGAAAGACCGCTCCTGCACACCGCGGCGTAGGCTACGGTAGTCATTCCTATGCCTCCGCGGGCTACTGCGGTGTGGTAGTCAAACAGCTCCTGTGACGGCCTCTGACCGGGGCACATCGCCTCGAAAGCCGCTGATCTTATGGTCCTGTTCTTAAGTTCGACAGGGCCTATCTTGTAGGGTGTGAACAGTTCGCTTGTTACCATATGAACGGGATTATGTGTTTCTTCTTGAGACTTTTATACTCCTCTCCGAACTCTTCTTCGTACTTGGCTGTCAGGGATTTGGCGCGTGGCGCAAGGTTCGCGAATGTCCACGCAGCGAACAGCAGTCCGGCAGGTGACCAGGTGAGTATGGCGTAGCCGACCCACTCGGTGAACTCTCCGAAATAGTTCGCAGATGTTACATATTTATACAGTCCCTTGCGGGGAATATAATGCTTCGTGTCACCAGGCTTGCGAAGGTTTCTGATGATGTGGTCAGAGTGCAGGTTGATGGCCATTCCGGTGAAGAATACGACAGCTCCGATGATGAACTGCGGGCTCCGCAGCCAGTGGGTTCCGTACATTCCTGCAGGAGCCTGGCCGTACAGCCATCCTCCGATAAGGTAGGCATTCAAAGTGTTGAATGTCAGCCCCATAAGCATAATGGCTATAGGCATCTTGCTCTTGCCTCTCATCAGGAACGGAAAGATGAACGACCTCTGGAAATAATGGAGGAGGAAGAGTCCTGCCATTATGTATAGCACTGTCCTGCTGTTGCCGGTTTCGATGCCGGAAGCGGCGAAGCGCAGGGTGTAATAAAGCAGGAATATGAAGGCCGGAGCTTCCATTATCACCCACGCCGCCTTGTTGCTGATCTTGGGTCCCCATTTGGAAGTGGAGAGGTAGCCGTAGCCGGCCTTGAAATAGAACAGGGCGACAAACACTATGACAGCCATAACTGCCATAGATGTGAGTATGATATAGTAGGTGTTCATTGCAATTTGATGTGTGCGGTCCTCGAAAGGCGTGCAAATTTAGTGCTTTTTTCTTAAAACGGGGTTTTATTGGACTGTTTTCGAAACTAATGACTATCTTTGCCGACCTATGAAGAATATTTCAAAGATCCTCTTTCTCCTTCCGTTGCTCTTCATCTCGTGCGGCAGCGGAAAAGTAGTAGAATATACACTCGAAGTCGTGAACGAGTACCCTCACGACACAGAATCCTACACCCAGGGCCTCTTCATAAAGGACGGCCAGATGTACGAAAGTACAGGACTCAACGGAAAATCTACCTTCCGAGTTGTGAATATGGAGACGGGTGAGGCCGAAAGGCGCCTTGACTTCGACAAGAAGTACTTCGTCGAGGGCTCGGTAATGTTTGAGGATAACCTGTATATACTTACCTGGGAAAGCCGTATCGCCTTCATCTATGACGCCGCGACGCTCCAGTACAAGTCTTCGTGGAAATATCAGAGGGAAGGCTGGGGCATCACTACCGACGGAAAGCAGCTGATCGCCTCCGACGGCTCGGCCAACCTCTACTTTATGGACAAGAACTTCAAGCTCGACCGTAAGGTGACGGTGAAATATGAGGACCGTCCGGTCCGTTGGCTCAATGAACTCGAATATATAAAGGGAAAGGTCTGGGCAAATGTATATACCTCCGATGAGATCGTCATCATCAACCCTCGGGACGGCTCGGTGGAGGGCATCATCGACTGCCGTGGACTCCTCCCTAAGGAGTTATATACTGCTGATACTGATGTGCTTAACGGTATTGCATATGACAAAAATGCCGATAAGATCTATCTTACCGGCAAGAACTGGCCTAAGCTCTATGAAGTCAGGCTTGTGAAGAAGAAATAGTCTTCTTACGAGTACATTCCTCTCTTTGAAAGATCCACCTTGTGGAACTTATAGCCGAGCCTCTTCAGCTCGAGCGCTGCACCGATCTTGAACATAACGCGTACTGTGCGTGCGAAGATGTGGAACGCCTTCACTGTCTGTGCCTCGATGTGCTCGTGACGGATGTAGGTCACAGCCTTCTGTGCGCAGCAGAGCAGGATGTTCACGATCTGCTTTGCCTCAGGAGAATCAAGTGAGAGACCGAGGATGTTCTGTACGATGTACTCATCCATATCGTCGAATCCGCGTGCTCCGTGCAGGCTTTCGTATTTTGCACTGTGGTGGCGGCCCCAGTCCACATCCCACCAGTGTGCCACACCCATTCCGGCATAGCCCGCGCAGGCTATTGCAAATTCAGGATAGCTGTTTACCTCCGGAAGCGCCTCCGCGATGTACTCGGGAGCCCATTCCTTCCATTTCTGGTCAATGTCCTCTGAATTAAGAAGTTCTCCGTCCAGCATTCCCAGACTTGTACACATCTTCAGGAGCTCATTGAGCAGATTTGCCTCATAGGCATCATAGTATTGTATATTCTCTTCCATAGTCGCTTTGTTTTCGAAAATCCGGTCACAAATATATAAAAACGCGTAAAAAACCTCGCATCACTGCGAGGTTTTTTGGTTAGTTAGTAGTGTAGTGTATTCCCTTTTGGGGAGATTAATTATTAGTGGTTAGAAACGTCTCTATAGCATAAAAGTGTTATGCTGATTGCAAATATAGATATTAAATTGTAATCTGCAAATAAATTTCAGGTTTTATTCTGATAACAGATGAGGACGCAGTCTCTTGGTCCTTTCGATCGCCTGTTCGTCCTGCCACTCCTTTATAAGCTTGGGATTGCCGCTCAGGAGAACATCAGGAACCTTCCATCCGTTGAACTCCGCCGGACGTGTGTAGACAGGAGGTGAGAGGAGATCGTCCTGGAAGCTGTCGCTCAGGGCAGATGTCTCGTCGCTGAGGGCTCCCGGAATGAGTCGGATGATGGAGTCTGCAAGGATCGCTGCAGGAAGTTCGCCTCCGCTGAGTACATAGTCTCCGACTGAGATCTCACGGGTGATCAGGTGCTCTCTGATACGGTGGTCGATGCCCTTGTAGTGGCCGCAGAGCAGGATGATGTTGCCTTTGAGCGAAAGCTCATTGGCAATGCCCTGGGTCAATATTTCGCCGTCAGGCGACATATATATGACTTCATCATATTCTCTTTCCGCCTTCAGCTCGTTGATCATATTGTACACCGGCTCCAGCATAATTACCATACCTGCGTCGCCGCCGTAGCTGTAGTCGTCGACCTGCTGGCGAGGGCCCTTGCCGTACTTGCGGAGGTTGTGGATGTGTATCTCCACCAGGCCTTTCTTGATGGCGCGGCCTACGATAGAGTGGCTGAGCGGGCTTTCGAGAAGTTCGGGAACTACCGTGATTATGTCAATTCTCATCATTATGTTCTTTAATAGTGTCAATCGGGTGCAAAAATAACAAATTGGTGGGATATTTACTAAAAATATGGTATATTTGCGGATTGTAAATAATATAAACCAAAACTCCATTATTATGAGTGAACAGATTATTCCTGATGTTGAATTGACATCAGATGTAGCAGTGGCTGAGCCTGTAACAATCGAAGAGCCGGCCGTAAATTATTCTGAGCTTACCCTCGCGGAACTTGTAAAACTCTTTGAGGAACTTGTTCAGAACGAAGAAAGAATGAAAATGTCCAAGGAGGCTGAGGCCATCAAGGCAGCTTTCTACAAGAGACTTCAGAAGGAGAAGGCAGATGCCGGACTTGTTTCTGAGCCTGTTGCAGAGACAGAGGAGACAGAGTCAGAAGATGCTCCTGTTGAGGAGACTGTAAGCGAGAATCCTTTTGTAGAGATCGAGAGAGGCTTCAAGGACCTTTATAATAAATATAAGAAGGAGCGTGCCGAGTACAACAGGCAGCTCGAAAAGGAGCGCGAGCAGAATCTTGCTCTCAAGGAAGCGGTCATCGCTGACCTCAAGGCGCTCATCGAGAAGCAGGAGGACGTGAACCAGACATTCTCTGAGTTCCGCGAGATCCAGAACCGCTGGAGAGCAGTGGGTCCGGTTCCTGCACAGAGCTACAGAAATCTCAATGAAACATACCAGCTCTACGTCGAGCAGTTCTACGATATGGTGAAGATCAACCGCGAACTCCGCGACCTTGACTTCAAGAAGAACCTCGAGGCTAAGGAGCAGCTCTGCCAGAGCGCTGAGCAGCTTGCTGAGAGCAACAACGTAGTGGAGGCATTCCGTGAGCTCCAGAAGCTCCACGAGCAGTGGAAGGAGTACGGTCCGGTGGCAAAAGAGTACAGAGAGACTGTCTGGGAGCGCTTCAAGGCAGCTACAGCAGTGATCAACAAGAAGTATCAGGGTTACTTCGAGGGTATCAAGGAGCAGCAGGCAGAGAATTTTGCAAAGAAGTCTGCCCTCTGCGAGAAGGTCGAGGCAATCGCTGAAAAGGAGATCAGCAATTCAAATGAGTGGAATGCCTGCTCTAAGGAGATCGAGGAGATCCAGAAGGAGTGGAAGACCATCGGCTTCGCTTCAAAGAAGGAGAACCAGAAGGTATATGACAGATTCCGCGCAGCTTGTGACAAGTTCTACGGCCGCAAGCGTGAGTTCTACACTGACTACAAGGACAGCATAAACGAAAACCTTGAGAAGAAGATCGCTCTCTGCGAAGAGGCTGAGGCACTCAAGACAAGCACAGAGTGGAAGAAGGCTACAGACCAGTTCATCGCTCTTCAGAAGCAGTGGAAGGAGATCGGCCCTGTTCCTCGCAAGAAGTCAGAGCTTCTCTGGAAGAGATTCCGCGCAGCTTGCGACGAGTTCTTCGCAGAAAGAGACAAGCAGGCTAAGCCAGAGAATGATTTCTACGGCAACCTCAAGGCAAAGCAGCGTCTGATCGAGGAGATCAAGGCTTACGAGCTCAAGGGCGACGAGTCTGACGCAGCAGCAATGCAGGAGTTCCAGAAGAGATGGCAGGAGATCGGCTTCGTTCCGTTCAAGGAGAAGGACAATGTCACTAAGGCATATAAGGACGCCCTTCAGGCGAAGTTCCCGGCACCGGGAAGAAGCGGCGCACGCAGAGGCCGCGGCGGAAGGCCGGCGCTTTCTGAGAAGGACCGTCTCATCCAGAAGTACAACCAGCTGGAGCAGGACATCGTTACATATGAGAACAACATCGGCTTCTTCTCTATGTCAAAGAACGCAGAACCTCTCATCAAGCAGATGCAGGAGAGAATTGCAGAGGCCAAGAGTGAGCTCAATTCACTCGCTGACCAGATCAGAGCGCTGAACGAAGCGGAAACAGAACAGGAGTAACAATTAAATTATATAATGAATAACAACAAAAGTACGATTATCGGTTTTGTCTTGATATTCGCGATAATGATGGGATTCTCGTGGTATCAGTCAAGACAATACAGCGAACAGATGGCAGCTCAGGCCCAGCTTGACTCCATCGCAAGAGCAGAGCAGATGGCCGCGATGGCTATGGAGGCTCTGAACCAGACGCAGCAGGATGCATCGACAGGTGTGAAGGTGATGAATATGCCTGCATATAAGGACAGCCTTCTCACAGAAGCAAGACTCGCGGATGCGTCTATATATAAACTGAGCAACGACAAGGTTGAGATCGAGTTCACAACCAAGGGAGCGCAGCCATATTCAGTGAAGATCAATGATTATATGACCTTCGACAGCACTGACCTTTATCTGGTAAAGCCTGGCTACAGCGAATATGGAATCAGCGTCTTCGCAGGTGAGAACATCAACACAAAGGATCTCGTATTCCAGGTGGCAGAGCACACAGATTCCACCATAGTAATGCGCCTTCCTTTTGTAAATGGAGGATACATCCAGCAGAGCTATAAGCTTGAGAATGACGGATATATGCTTCAGAATGAGCTCTCTTTCGTAGGCCTTGGCAATGTAATTCCCCGCAATGTGTCTATGCTCGATATCGACTGGTCGCTGGTAGTGCCAAGACTTGAGAAGGGATTCAAGAACGAGATGCAGTACTCGAAGCTGAATTACTATTTCTCAGGTGACAAGAAGCCGGAGATCATCGGCAGAGGACGTGACGCAAGCAAGAGGATCGACACAAAGACAAAGTGGTTCGCATTCCAGCAGCAGTTCTTCTCTGCACTTATGACTTCCAAGAATGAGTTCGCTTCTGCGGATTTCGATATTGACTTCTATTCTGAGGATGAGTATAAGACAGACGGAAAACTTATGGCTTGTTCGGCAAAGCTTCGCTCTGATTTCCAGGCAGGCTCTGACAACATCGTGCTTCCGTACGAATTCTACTTCGGTCCGAATGACTATAAGACCCTTAAGAAGTACGACCAGAAGTATGAGAAGATCATTCCTCTCGGAGGATGGCTTGTAGCTTGGTTCAGCAGACTTATCATCATTCCGACATTCGACTTCCTCGGAAGATTCCTTACCAACTACGGACTCATCATCCTTCTGATGACCCTCTTCATCAAGCTGTTGATCTCTCCTCTGACTATCAAGTCATACAAGTCTTCAGCCAAGATGCAGGTGATCAAGCCGGAGATGGATAAGATCAATGCGAAGTATCCGAATGAGAAGGATGCGATGAAGAAGCAGCAGGCTACTATGGACCTTTACCAGAAGGCCGGCATCAGCCCAATGGGAGGATGTCTTCCAATGCTTCTCCAGATGCCTATCCTCTTCGCGATGTTCCGATTCTTCCCAGCTTCCATCGAGCTTCGTCAGCAGAAGTTCCTTTGGGCTGATGACCTTAGTGCATATGATTCGATCTGGGATTTCGGAGTGAACGTGCCGCTTATCGGTGACCACCTCTCATTGTTCGCCCTCCTTATGGCAGTGACAATGTTCTTCTACTCGAAGATGACTTCAGGTCAGATGTCGGATGATCCGAATATGGCGGGAATGAAGTTTATGAGCGTATGGCTTATGCCGATAATGATGTTCTTCATCTGTAACAATCTTTCGGCTGCCCTCAGCTACTACTACCTCCTTTCTAACATCATCACAATGATTATGACTTGGTACATCCGCAAGTTTGTTGTGACTGAGGAGAAGGTGCGTGCAGATATGATGCTCAATGCAAAGAAGCCTAAGAAGAAGTCTGCTTGGCAGCAGAGACTCGAGGAGGCTCAGAAAATGCAGGAGCAGATGCAGAAACAGCAGAATCGCAGATGATAAAGGATATTATAAATAAATTGAATAGGGAACTGCCGGCAACTGTAAAGTTGGTGGCAGTTTCTAAGTTTCACCCGTTTGAGTCGATAGAGGAGGCGTATCAGGCTGGACAGAGGGCTTTCGGTGAAAGCCGTCCGCAGGAGCTGATGGCTAAGGTCAAGCGTCTTGAGGAGATTCGTGCGGAGAGGGGAGAGCCTGACTATATGTCGGATATCGAGTGGCATTTCATCGGGCATCTTCAGACCAACAAGCTCAAGATGGTGCTGCCATATGTCTCATTGGTCCAGTCTGTTGATTCGGTCCGTCTGCTCGAAGCGGTTGACAGATGGGGAGCTGCAAACGGAAAGATTATAAATGTTCTCCTGGAATGCCACGTAGCTGCAGAGGAATCGAAGCAGGGCTTTTCCGAGCAGGAACTTATAGAACTTCTTTCATCGGAGGTTCATTATGCCAATGTACGTATATGCGGAATTATGGGAATGGCCACATTTACAGATGACGAAAGTGTTGTAAGGGCTGATTTCCAGAGACTTCTGGACCGGCAGAAGACTCTTTGCGAATGGATGGGAAAGAGTCCGAATGTTGCGTCGGGCTGTGATGAGCTGTCTATGGGTATGTCAGACGACTATCCCATCGCCGCAGCGATGGGATCGACTATCGTCCGTATCGGATCTATGATTTTCGGAGAAAGAACTTACTAAAGGTTCTCTATCATCGCTTTGGCTACAGCTGATGAGGCTCCTGTGCCGCCGAGGGCTGCGCGGATGTCGCCGTAGCTGTCAAGCATCCTCTCCCTGCGGTCTTTGTTCTCTATCAGATCCCTTATTTCGGTCACAAGGGCATCGGCGTTGCAGTCATTCTGGATGAATTCCTTGAATGCCAGGCGGTTTATTATGAGGTTGCCGAGGCTGATGTACTGTATCTTGACTATTCTTTTTGCAATCCAATATGTTACAGGATTGGAGATGTAGCCTACAACCTGTGGGGTGCAGAACAATGCTGTCTCCAGTGAGGCTGTGCCGGAGTTTACGACAGCAGCTTCGGCGTGTCTGATGATTGACTGGGTCTGGCCGAAGAGAACCTTTATGTACTTGCTGTTCTCCTCGTCAAGCCAAGGTGAGTAGTCGTTTATGCCGCGTGCCGGCGCTCCTGCTATAATGAACTGATAATCAGCGTACTGAGGGAGCTTGTGCATCTTTGCTGCAAATTCTGTGAGTACAGGCATCATTGTGCTGATCTCGCCTTTGCGTGAGCCTGCGAGCATTGCAATGAGAGGCTTGTTGTCAAGACCCGTCTCTGCAAAGAACTCTTCCTTGCTCTGACTCATTGCCTTGGAGTTGTCTACCGCATCTATCAGAGGGTTGCCCTTGTAGATGTACTCAATGCCTTTTGAATCGAAGTACTCTTTTTCGAACGGGAAGACTATGAAGAGCTTGTCTACGTACTTCCTGAGTTTCTTTATTCGTCCTTCACGTGAGGCCCAGACTTTAGGGGCAATATAATAGAAGACCTTGAAGCCTGCCTTGTGGGCGAATTCGGCTATCTTGAAGTTGAAGCCGGGGTAGTCTATAAGGATGACTACATCAGGGCTCCAGGCGAGGATGTCTTTCTTGCAGAAATCCACATTCTTGAGAAGTCTGCCTGCCTTGGCAACAACCTCCACGAAACCCATCACAGCACCTTCCTTATAATGTCGTACCAGTCCGGTGGCGGCAGTGTCACCCAAAAAAACCCCTCCCACGACTTCGTCGCGGGCCCCACCCCCTGCGGCCAGGGGGGTAGCACGGTTTTGGGTGACACTGCCACCGCCGGACTGATGGAGGTCCCAGACCGCTGCCATTAAGTCACCGCCCCAGAAGCGGATGTCCGCATTGGGGTCTTCTGCGTAGAGACCTTTCATCAGGTTGGAGCCGTGAAGGTCTCCGCTGGCTTCTCCTGCTATGATATAGTATTTCATTAACCTAGAATATTTTGCG
>JAFZED010000041.1 GCA_017560825.1 Bacteroidales bacterium
AACTCCTGGAACGATAAAACCAATTGGGACATATTTTCTTTTTTCAGAAGATACTGATGGAATTAGCAAGCATGGCACACCTTCTGGCTGAGTTACCTGAGCAAAAGAATGTGGAACTTTTGCATATCCAATAGTGGTCTTTGCAGAAGAGGATAATCTAAATTCGCGTACAGCATTTACGCGTTCGTACAGTATCTTATTCTGCTTTATATCCATCGGAGTAGCATCTCTAAGCCAGAGACACCAACGCAATTTGCGTTTGATAAACTCTTCTGCACCGACATATTGACGAATCCATCTTGTTAAAGCTGGGTATTGAGCGATAAGCTCATTCTTCTCTTCATCTGAAAGAATAAAATGGCCTCCGTCTCGTGGTTGATTTCCAAAATTCATCTGCGGAACATCACATAATGGCGTCTTGCGGCTAATAGCAAATGTTGATTCCCCTTCAAATAGATAAGGACTGATATTGCGTACTTCATTTACATTGCCATCTGAGCCAAAAAGATATTTCTTCTTTGATCCAGCAACACTGATGCCTACAATAATGCAATGTACAGCAGCATTGTCGCTTGCTTCGCTGCTCCATTTGAATGTTTGATATGCAAAATCTATTACGACATGATATTCGTTGAATAAAACATTCCACAAGATAGGAACCTGTGCTCCTTGACATATGGAGTTTGTAGAAACGAATGCGACTTTTACTGATGTGTTCTGAATCATTTCTGCTGCCTTTTTATACCAACAGCAAACATAATCCAGATCCTGAACATCTTTTATTTTTCCGAAAATGTTTTCTACATCACGCTTCTGCTCCCCGCCTTGCTCCATCATTCTCGCCCCCACAAACGGTGGATTACCCATAATATAACTAAGCTCCTCCGCCGGTACAACTTCATTCCAATCCATTCTCAGAGCATTGCCCTCGACGATATTAGTGTATGACTTGAGCGGGAAGAAATCCATCTCCTGATGGATGATATTCTCCGTCTCCTTCATCATCTGTGCCTCAGCAATCCACAGCGCAGTCGTAGCAGTGGCCACAGCAAAATCATTGATCTCGATACCATAGAACTGATGGATGCCGACTCTGATCCAAGAATTATCGTCCTCGAATCCGATGATCATATTATCTTGAGAAAGAATCCTGATAACCTCATTCTCTAATCTTCTGAGCGAAAGGAAAGTCTCAGTCAAGAAGTTTCCTGAACCGCAAGCTGGATCCAGGAACTTCAACGATGCCAGCTTCTCCTGGAACGCCTTTGCCTTACGCATCTTATCCTTTGGCTGAGCGATAGCTCTGATCTCCTGCAGTTCCTCCTTCAAACCATCAAGAAACAACGGATCGATCACCTTATGGATATTCTCGATACTGGTATAATGCATACCGCCGCTTCTTCTGGTCTGCGGATTAAGCGTACTCTCGAACACTGCACCGAAGATTGTCGGACTGATCTGACTCCAATTAAAATCATCACTCGCATGCTTGAGCAGCAAAGTTGCAATCTCATCATTCAGCCTCGGAATCTCGATTCCTCGGTCAGCAAACAGACCACCATTAACGTATGGGAAAGCCAACAACGCATCATCAAGATACGGGTCACGCTCCGCAACTGGAGTATTCAGAATATCGAAAAGATCAATAAGTGCCCTACGCATGTCTCCAGAACCAGGCTTGAACCGCACAAGATAATCATGAAAAGCCGAATGGCTGCTGCCACCGAACAACCCCGAATCCTCAGCATATAAACAGAATACCAAACGCACGCAAAGCACATTCAAACTCTTGAGAGTCTGAGGATCATCCGGATTACGATACTCCTTAAGCAAAGCATCATATATCTCACCGATAATCTCACCGGCCCTCAAAGATACCTCCATCTCCTTCTTTATATGCTCATTAGCCGAGTCCACCAGGAACTGCAGACGATAATACTCCTTCTCAAGATCCTGCAGCAGAATAACCTCAGGCTCCTCGAGAGGCTTGGTCATGTCGTGTATCTCGAATCTCTGGAAGTTGCAGCAGATGATCCATCGGGCTTTTTCGGCCAATGGGAGATTGTTGTCGTATCTTCGTGCCTGGTTGTATGGGGTGAGGCTGGCTCCTCCTGATTGGAGCTCCGGTTTTGATAGGTCGATATGTTTGCCTTTTTGTTCGATGAGTACTTTGGTCTCGGGGATATAGGCGTCAATGAAACGGGTTGAGTCTTCAAGTTTGACGCGTTTCTCAAATTGAAGGTGTTTTGCCGGATATTCTACACCTAGTACTTTCTGGAACAGGTCCATCCAGAATCTTTGTGTGTCCTGTTTTTCGTCTCCTTTGCCAATCCAAGACTCCACAAAGTCTGAAATATTTATCATTGCCATAGCGATTCCCTTTTAACTTTGCGAAGTTAGCGAAATTTTCAATGAGAACATAGGGTTTGCTTTTTTGACCATTGGGTGATTCCTTCGACGTGGGTGTTGATGATGGCTTGTTTGCCTGTGTGGCTCTGGAGGTAGGTGAGGTCAGTCTGATTGTCCATGAAGAAGTCTTCTGTGAGGACGGCGGGGCAGCGGGTGCCGTCGCCGGCGGCGTTGACGTGGATGGAGATGAGGAGGACGTTGGTTTTGCCGTGGGTGGTGCAGTGGGCGTTGGTGCGGCGGACGCGTTCTTGCAGGGGGATGTTGTCTTCAGGAAACAGGAGCTCGGAGTCGTAGCCTTTGTTTTTCAGCTCAGTGACTACCTGCCTTGCGATAAATAAAAAAAGTCGCCGAGATTACTCTCGACGACCAAATTCTCCTTTTTATAGTGCAGCGTGAAGCGATAGTAGACATCACGGGCACTTTGCGAGTGCAAAGGTAGAAATTATTTTCCAATAATTATACAATAATCATGTTAAAATGTTTCAAATCCAGAAACTTTTTCCAAGATTTCTCTAACTTTTTCGTTCTCCACTTTCTTGAGAAGATCTTTGAGTTCATCGCACATCTCCTGATATCTGTGTACGGATATCTGCTTGATGAAGTACTGGATTACTACGATGATACCTATGATGTTAGAGTTATTCGGTTGCGCCAGATTGCCGGCTGGTCCATGTGGTAATCTCTGAGGCAGTTTTGTATCGAATAGCACATTGCCATGAGCGCACATGTTTCTTGCTTTACGGATGGTTTCAAAATAACTTTGGAAGATACCGATTTTAGCAACGCCGTAATGAAGGGCTATGTCTGCTTGTACATCTGGCTTCTTGAGGTTGTTGTAAAGCGCCTGAATGTTTCCGATTGTCATCAGCTCAACGGTTTTCCATGCTGGAGCATATCTGTCCATTGGATATTTCTTGTGATGCTCTATGATAGTCGGATTGTCTTGAAATGCTTTAGTTCCGTACACAGTTGTATAGAAACTATTTACATAACTTGGTTTCATTACAGAGTGAGTGATGAACCAGCATGGCTTTGTCTTGTATAGGTTTGACACATGATATGTGATATATGTCCTGATGTTTACCTCTATGCGGGTGAGGTATTTCATCAGCAGCCTTCTGAGGTCACAGTCGAAATAGTATAAATCCAGCGCGTCAAGGAAGTTTGTGCCATCCTTGTAAATATGATCTCTGTTCTTTTTGCTCGGATATTTCTTTTCATATGGGAACAGATATGCTCCAAATCGATAATATCCTATGTCAAGAAGCACTTCTTTAGCCTTCTCCTCATCATTGATGACCAGTCCTCTGTTCTTCAATTTCTCAACCTGCTCATCTAAAGTCGTTGCATATTTCATAGATGTCGTCATCTTGTTTGAGCAAATATAGTGGTTTTGTGGTAATTCAGTTGTTATTATCTTTCAAAAATTCTATGAGCCAATCGGCAAGGTCGATGTGGGCTGCTTTTTCTTCTGGGGTGGTGTTGTCTTCGAGGAGGCGGGAGATGCCAGATCGGGGCGGGCATGACGATATCGATTTCTTTCGCTGGAGCTCAAGCGACTTCGTCGATGACTCGACTCGTTGCGCTTGCTCGAAATGACAGATAGGCGCTCAGGGTGACAGTGGAAGCTGTCAGGATGGCGGCGGTTTCGTTCTGGATGATCGTGGAAGTATTGGCGTGGGGTACGGTGGTAGCCGCAGGAGGATTCGTGGTCGCAACTGACCTTGGGCCACACGAATGTGCCATATAAGCTCTGTGAGCACGATTGGCGTGGCTTAAGGTTTGGCTATAGGTATGAGATCCCCGGTCAAGCCGGGGATGATGGTAGTCCCGATTTATCTGCTTAGATCAAGATGTATTTCAAGATAAACAGAACTGCGAGTATGTATATTGCTGGGGATAATTTCTTGAATTTTCCGCAGATCATATTCATAAGCACGTATGTGATCATTCCTATGAGGATTCCGTTGGAGATAGAGTAGGTCAACGGCATCATAATCATACATACGAAGGCAGGTATTGATTCGGAGAAGTCATCGTAAGGGATGTTCTTTGCCTGTTCCATCATAAGCAATCCTACGATAATCAGGGCAGGAGCAGTCGCTGCTGATGGAATGGAAAGGAACAGCGGAGAAAAGAACAATGCCACAACAAAGCAGCCTCCTACGATCAGAGCTGTCAATCCGGAACGTCCTCCCTGAGCTACTCCTGCTGCACTTTCTACATAGGTAGTAGTTGTGGAGGTGCCGAGTATGGCTCCTACTGTCGTAGCTATGGAATCTGCCATAAAGGCCTGCTTTACTCTGTGGATGTTTCCCTTTTCATCAAGCATTTTTGCTTTTGTACACACTCCCACAAGGGTTCCCACAGTGTCGAACATATCGATAAAGAAGAATGTGAACACTACCACCAGCATATCCACAGAGAATATCTTGTCGAACTCAAACTGACAGAAGATAGGTCCTATGGACTCCGGTACAGACACGACACCTTTGAATTCGGTAACACCTAACGGAATGCCGATAAGCATTGTGATGATGATTCCAAGAAGAATCGCTCCCGGTACATTGCGGGCATATAGGAAACCTGTAATGATGAGTCCAATGAAGGCGAGGAGGGCAGATCCGGATGTGATGTCACCAAGGGCTACAAGGGTTGCACCATCTGCCACTACCACTCCGGCACTTTTCAAACCTATAAATGCAATGAAAAGTCCGATACCGGCACCGATGGCATTTCTCAGGCTCATAGGAATAGCATCTACAATAGCCTCTCTCACATTAGTGAGAGTCAGAACTATGAATATGAGACCTTCAATAAGTACTGCAGTAAGGGCAAACTGCCAGGAGTAGCCCATTCCCATACATACACTATAAACGAAGAATGCATTCAAGCCCATTCCTGGAGCAAGGCCAAACGGAAGTTTGCCTATAAAGGCCATCGCAAGACATCCTACTATTGCAGCCAGTGCGGTAGATGTAAACACAGAACCTATAGGCATACCGTCGAGCTCGCCGAACATAGTAGGGTTGACGGCCAGGATGTACGACATAGTCAGGAACGTAGTGATACCTGCAACGATTTCCGTGCGGACCGTTGTCTTTGCTGGATCAAATCCGAATAGTTTCTTTAGCATATCGTTTCAATTTAGAATGTCCATTTTGCACCGAAAGCAGGCATTGCGTCGAATCCTTTCGCAACAAAGTTTGCTGAAAGCTCAAGCTCTCCGCCTACACTTAGATTTACGTCTTCCCAGCCTTTGACCTTGTTGAGGTTAACCCAGAACTGAGGCTCTGTCATAAATATGAATTCTGTTCCTTGCCAAGGTCGCAGTTCTCTCCAGAAATCAGCAAAGCCGCTGAATGTGCACCAGCCACCTGCAAACTCGATTCCCCATACGCCGGTGATCTGGAAATTGTGCATCTGACATCTTCCCAGTGCGTCCAATGTGCCGGGAATCGCCTTGTACATAGCGGAGATTGACCACGTCTTTGTGAAATCGTCTGAGTGTCCGGAATATGTCAGACCGCCGAGGAAAGAATTGTTGAATGAGGTTCCGACGCTTAGTCCGCCGTTGTATTCCAGGTGGACTGACAGCCAGTTCACATCTGAATCCTGCCAGAAATTCAGTTCGCGGGAGATTTCCCAATATGCTCCGCTGGCTTTCGGCGAATAGTCAAAGTCGATGAAGAAGAATGTGTTTCCTCCTGCATCAGGACGGAACATTTCCACTGTTGATGTGGTACATCCTCGGCCGGCATCATAGAATAACTGCAGGTTCTGGGCCTGTGCTTCATTGATTCCCAAGCAGGAAGCACAGAAGAGTACTAAGGCTGTAATGAATCGTCTCATAACTTTTGGTTTATGCGTGTGAAGTTAATAATAAAACTTGATAAACTTTTCTATACAGAAGTTTTTTTATAAATTAGTCGCTCAAGTCGCCAATTACCTAATCAGCAGCCCTATGAATGAAATCAAGACGTTTTATGAACCTCCTTTTGTTGAGGTTATTGAGATTGAGGTTGAGCAGATCTTAGCCTCATCTGGAGCAGGAAACACTCCGGATTTTGATCTGGGAGATGACTTTTAATTGTGTGTTTATGAAAGCTGTCCATAAGTTCTCGTTGCTGTTTGCGGTGATGGCATCAGCAATGTTTTTCAGTTGCTCGAAGAGTGTTTCAGACCATATCGTCGCAGATCCGGTTGCAGATCCGGAAGCTGCAGTGTCATCTGGTGATCTGTATTTCAGAATAGGATTGAATGATTCTGAGGTGGCTACCAGATTGACTTATAATGACAGTCGGTCTATGATAAAGACAAAATGGGAAGAAGACGATGTCATCTATCTTAACGGCCAGCCTTCGACTTCAGATTATTCATATCCCTTGGTACTTGATTCTGGTGCAGGTACAAATGTGGGTACTTTCAGGCTGTCCGGTACATACTCGATCAACAGTTATGTGTGGGCGTTGTATTTTCCCGGCGACCGCATAAGGGAGGAATCGGATTTTCTTAAATTCTCATATAAGGGTCAGGTTCAGAATGGCAATTCGGATTTGAGCCATCTGAAGGAATATCATTCCGTAAGATATCTCCGGTCCGAAGATGTGGCGCCTGTAAATATAAATGAGATGACAGCTGTCGATTTCTCTGGAGGCAATGTCCAGCAGTCGGGATGTATGAAATTCAATCTGAGCGGACTGGACCCGATGGTACCTGCTGCCATTTACCTGGAATATATCAATCCTGATGGCCAGATTGAAGATTGTTTCTACACCTATAATATCCTAAACTATTATTATGGAGCCTTCGCTCCGGTTCAGGAGCAGAATTCCAGTGTCTGTCTTAAGTTGGAGGGTTTCGAGAGGACTACAGAGATTACTGCTTATATGATGATGTCAAATGCAGATGTGAAGGTGAAGGAGGGAGGAAAGTTCAGGGTTACCGTTGTGGAGGATGATGGAGGCAGATGCTATTGTGATAAGCTTATCAATGCTGATGCGACCCTTTCCGGTGGAGAACTGAATACGATTACCTGTACATCCTGGACAAAGGTCAGTGATAAGGACGGAATGGTCGATCCGGCGAATGGCGTGACTGTACTTCAAGAAAAGACCTTAGGCAACGGAACGGATATAATTATTATGGGTGACGGATACAGCGAGGGATCTGTCGGCAAGGGAAGTGTGTATGAGATGGTTATGAAGCAGGCCTATGCCGATTTCTTCAGCGTAGAGCCGTTTGCAAGCCTCAAGGATTATTTCAATGTATATTATATCAATGCCGTATCGCCTGAAGAACACGATGCCCAGCCGCATTTCAGTGGAAACGGTGCTGTGCAGGGTGATGCTGTGACTGTGTTCAACACACAGTTCGCTGAGAATTCCACACATATATCTGGCAATGATGAAGCTGCCGTTCTGTATGCAATGCAGGCTATCAGATCAAAAGGAGGTCCTGGCGGAGCGTCTTGCACCGATGAGGCCGAGATCTACAATAGAGCTCATAAGGCTCTGATTATCGTTATGGTAAATGTGCCTTGTCACGCAGGTACCTGCTATCTCAGAAGTACCTACACGGAGGATTATGGAAACTCCTATTCTGTGGCATATTCTGCTGTCAACTCTTCAGACGATATGAGGAAATGGACTATGATTCACGAGGCAGGAGGACACGGATTTGGTAAGCTTCTGGATGAATATGTCGTCTATCAGTTTGTTACGTTTGATACGGGATTGTGGGATAATTTCATCCAGACAAGAAATCTGGGTGTAGGAAGAAATATAGATAAATATTGGGGAAGCACTTATCCGGGGCCAAGCAATATGGTGTGGGGAGGTACTATAAAGGAAAATGCCGTCGAGGTTACGACGGCCTCAAATGTGTATTGGGAGAGTCTGATTGATATATATCCTTCTGAAGAGACAGGTGTATATGAAGGTGCAAACACCTACAGCAATTTCTATTGCCGCTCTACACCGAACAGCATAATGAACGACCAGTTCAGTGATAAAGGACAATTCTTCAATGCAATCTCCCGTTGGGCTATATGGTACAGACTTATGCGACTGACCGGGATGAATGTAGGTAATACATTCGAGAGTTCTCTTGCTGGATTCCTAAGCTTCGATTCGGGCTTGACGGCAGTCCGGTCTTCAGGAGATTTTGTCTCCACCAGATCCCTGGTGGAGATCGAGCCTTCAGCCCCGCCGGTAGTCATTCTCGGCAGCTGGGAAAATGGCACCTTTATAGAATAGACCGGCGGGGCGAGTACAGGATGAAGCCTATTTCTGGTTGAGTATTTCTTTTTTGGCTTCTTCGAAGGCTTCGGCGATGTTTATCATTTTGCCTACTTCGGTTTTCTTCAGGTCCTTGATGACCTTGTTGTTGGTGTGGTAGTTGAACTGGATGACGTCGTAGCAGATTGCTGGTAAGCCTTGCTTGACGAAGTAGTCACGGTCCACAGTCAGACGCATTTCATTGTTCTTTACAACTGTGTTAGTAAAGGCAATCTGGATTGTATTCTGCCTGATTCCCAACTGCTCCGGAGTCATCAGTGAATCCGGCTGATCCCAGCCGAGCTCTTTTATCAGGTCGTTGTATTCTGCCTCAGAGATAACCTTCTGCTGATTGCAGGAGCAAAGGGCTAATAGCGCCAATAGAATGTAAAGCTGTTTCATACTGCTGGTGTTTAGATGGATTGATATATATGGTTACTGGTGTGTCCGCTACTTTGTGAGACGGGCCAGGAAGTCGTAGGAGTTGCCTTTGTAGAGGATTTCTGTCTTGTAGCCGCAGCCGGCTGCGTACATTGTGAGGGTTTCGGGGTCGATGTAGAGCCAGTCGAAGGTTTCGCCTTTGATGTTTCTGTACTGCATCCTGTAGTCGACTTCTCCGTAATATGCGCCTGCCAGGTCTATGCTTACGCTGCCGTCTTCCTCTTCATATAGATATATAAGGTCACTTGAGTCCATAAGGATCTGTCCGCCTTCTGCCAGAAGGGAATCCATTCTGCGGAAGAAGGCCGGGAGGTTCTCGACCTTGCCGATGATGCCCGAGCCGTTCATCAGCATAAGGATGGTATCAAACTTCCTGTCGAGCATAGGGGAGAAGAGGTTGACTTCTGCAACGTCCTTTACTCCGCGTGCCTTCATTGTCTCGACCGAGAGAGGGGAGATGTCGATGGCGCATACTTCCTTGCCCATATCCTGAAGGGCAAGCGAGTGGCAGCCGCTGCCGGCTCCGACATCCAGAATGCTGCCCTGAGCCTTATCCAAGGCCAGTTTCTCCAGCTTGGACATCTGGGCATAGGTCCTGAAGAGGGTCTTTACAGGGATCTCGTCCTCGTCAAACATCTCTGACATCACTCTTAGCTTTGCGGCTTTTCCTGTCTTGAAGTATTCCGCTATCGCTGCTCCCATCGGGTCTGCAGACGGAGCAAGGGTCTTGAATGAGAATCCGTTTTCCATAACAGTTACGCCTTTTTAGAGAACTTGATGCAGCACCAGCCGTCAATGCTGTCGTGGCTTACATAGTCCAGGCCTGCAGCTGTGGCTGTGCCGATGAGCATAGGCATATCCTCTACATAGAATCCGCTGACAAACAGAAGGCCTCCTCTGTGGAGTGAGAGGGCATATGTCGGGATGTCCTGGAGGAGGATGTTGCGGTTGATGTTGGCCAGGAGTACGTCGTAGGTGTTTCTCTGGAGGAGCGAAGCGTCTCCGCAATATGTCTCCATTACCTTGCCGACTCTGTTGAGGCGTGCGTTGTCATATGCCGAGATGGCTGCGACTGCGTCGATGTCGATGCCATATACCCTCGCTGCCTTCATCTTTGCCGCGAGAATTGCGAGCACCGCTGTGCCGCATCCCATATCCATCACCACCTTGCCGCGTACTGCCTCTTCGTTTTCGAGCAACGCACGGCACATCATATATGTGGTCTGGTGGTGTCCTGTTCCGAACGCCATCTTAGGGTCGATTGTGATGTTGAAACGTGTGCGTTTGAGGCCTTCGTGGAATGATGCCTTGATGGTGCACTTGCCGTCTACTACGATAGGAGGGAACTGGCTTTCCCAGACTGCGTTCCAGTTTACTGCAGGCATAAGGTTGGCGGAGAACTCCACGTCGAATCCCATACCTTCGAACCCGCTCAGAAGCACTTTGAGGGCCTGGGCATCGTAGAGGTCCTTCTGTATGTAGCATCTGAGGAAAGGATCCTCCATAGAGAATGATTCGTATGGAAGCTCGCTTACTTCCGCTGTCACGATCTCAGCATTTTCCTCGCTGTAAGGGGCGATCTTGATCGCTACCTCGATATATTCCTGACTATTCATTTTTCAGTGTATCTGTTGGTTCTACTTTTATTTCTTCTGTTGGGGCAGGGGCGGTGTTGCCTTCTATGTCACCTTCGGCGCTGCCTTCTTCAAGCTGTTTCTGCTCTTCGGCTGACAGATCTTCCATTGTCTGTTCTGCCGCATTGACATAGCCGATCTCCTTCTTGAGGTTTTCGATGGCTTCCTGTTCCTGGTTCTCCTTTATTGCTATGTCCACTCCTCTTTCGTAGATGTTCCTGATGGATTCGACAAGGTTTATCTTGGTCTGGTCTATCACTGCGGTGAAGACCGGGAGCTTCTTGTTCTTGTACTTTGCCTTTCCGATCTTGAACTTCATACTGTCGAAGTCCGGACCATAGAGGTCTACGCCGACTTTGAATACCATAGGGGAGCGTATGATGGAAGCGTGGTATCTGTAGGACATATCAAAGTTGTGCAGGCCGGTCAGTGCCAGTGTGTAGCGGTCTACTTCCACAATGAACGGGAAGACCTCTATCCTGCTGTCCTTGATTACTCCTTCCACTGTCATCTTGCTGATCTTTGCCTCTTTGCTGTCCTTGAACTTGAGCTTCCTTGCAAGATCGCTGAACATCTTGTTCTCGGAGATGGTCAGATTGTTTCCGCCGATTCTTGCTACGCCGTTCAAGGTAGGCATTATGATGTTCATACAGGTGTCAAGGTTGGCGGTGGCCGCAATCTCGCAGTTTATCAGGCCTTTGAATGACTTCAGAAGCGGCATTATCGTGTCTATTGCAGGAAGCATATCGATCACCTTTTCCGAGGTAACATCCAAAAGATTGAAACTGAATCCTGTGCTGATGTCCTTCTTTGTCCTGGTAGAGTAGAATGCTTCAAGCTCCGCCCTACCCATATTGGTGGAAGCCTTGGTGTCAAGGATCTGTACGCACCTTTCCTTCATCGTAAGCTTCGAGGTGAGCCTGTCTATGGTCAGATCAGAGTACTTGATGTTCTTTCCGTCAATTCTGATGTCAGCCCTGAGGTTGGCCGGAACGATGAGCAGAGACTCTGAATCAGATGTGCTCAAAGTGTCAGCTACAACCATCTCAAGGTACTCTTCGTCGCTCACTTCGCTCATATCCACTCCTTCGCTTTCCGGATTGAACCTGCTTCCGGCATCGAATGCTGCCAGCAGTGCGTCTGCCTCCATCTTGTCAGTCGTGATCTCCATATCGAGATTATAGGTGCCGGCTCCGAGAAGTGCACGTCTTAGTCCGGAGAGGGAACCTTTGAAGGTCAGGTCGGAATTTCCGGATGTAATCTTAAGGCTGTCGACGGCAATCTCGTTGTTGGTTATGTGCATATACGCTCCGCGGAGTGAGTTCCTTGCTGGGAAATATGGGGTGATGAGCATACCGGAACGTATGCCGAGACTTCCGTCCACATCCCACTCTCTGAAGTATTTTGCTGCGGTCTGGTCAAGGCTGACCTTGATGTCCTTTGCGCGGAAGTCCTCTTCCTGCATCCATTCGGGAATCTCCCGCGATCGCAATGTACGTCTCCAATGTGACATCAGCGAATCGTAAGGCACATCCGGATACACATTTGCCAGTGAATCAAGAATGTGCTTTCTACGTGCGCGGCGGTCTGCAGTGTTCATCGCGGCCTTGCCCGAGAATGTGGCATCTGTCAGAGTGATTCTGTTGTGGAGGTCTCTGTAGAGGATGTTCTTGTTTTCGCTTGAAACCGTTATCACCGGAATCTCCGGCTGCCCTTTCTTAGGGAACATACGGAAGGTGTTGGCAGTGCTGCTGAGTACGATGTTGGTACCCTCGCTGTCTTTAAGAGAGAGGGATCCAGCCTGGAACTTTCCTGACAGAGGGTGAACGCGTGTGGTGTCCTGGTCAAGGAATGCGTCGATTGAGTTCATCGCAGAGACCTGTAGTCCTCTGCCGCTGAATGACAGGGCGTCCTGCAGATTTACAGAAGCGTTTACGAGTACTCCCTTGATTCCCAACACCTTGAAGCTCCTGCCTGTTCCCCTTGTGGAGGTGATGGTCTCAGGAGCAATCCTTATGTTCAGTTTGTCCAGAGCTATGTCTATGCTGTCAGCTGGTGAGCTGAAAAGAATCTTGTCGCTGACAATGCTGCCGTTCAGGTCGGCCTTGGCGAAGTTGTATATGTCCGCCTGCGACATCTTTACCTTGCCCTTGAGGTTGGCTGACAATGTGCCTTCGGCAGTCATACCCTTGGTGTCAGGCAGGAAGGTGGCAAGGGAGTCGACAGCTGCCCTCAGGATTGCCTCGACGTCGAATATGGGGTCTTCTCCCAGGAGGTCCTCAGCTGCTGCACTTGCTTTGAATGAAAGGCCATAGGTGCTTATGTCCGCTTTTGACAGGTTTGCATTCAATCTGCCTTTGTCGTCGGTCTGGGCAGTCGCGTCAAGGGCTATTCTTATGTCGTGGGCGATGGCCTTGTGGCTTGTCTTTGAACGAGGGATGCTGAGGGAAGCCTTTATTGCCGGCAGGGTGTCGCCTCCCAACGCTCCGTCGATCTCGCCCTTGAGCGAGAGCGATGCGTCTGTCTTTATATCCCTGGCTTCAGGAATTATATTTACTGCAAAGTCGCTGATGAAGTCTTTTACCTTCCATCCGTTGATTCCGAAGTTTCCTCTGATGTACGGAGTGTCTCCGCCCAGGGAGAGGTCGGCGTTCAATGTGATAGGGATATGGGCAATGTCTGCCTCGAACTTGTGCAGCTCGAATGTCTGTGTGGAGTCTTTAGGAAGACCTACTGTGCCGGACAGCTCGATAGGAACCAGCATCCTTCCGAAGGACCTTGTCGCCAGTCGCGCCATAGCTGCTGCGCTGACGTCCATATGGTCTTCGTGCTCGTCCATCTTCAGGCTGTTGAGCCTCAGGCTGAGAGTGTCGGAGCCGATACGTCCTGCTACAAGCATACTGTCGACAGAGAGCGAGACCTTGTTGTTCTCGATGTCATTGAGTTTGTACTTGCCGTCGAAGGACATTCTTTTGATGTTCGCCATCGCAAAGATGCTGTCCTGGCTGTCGGTGTAGACGAAATGAGGACGTCTGAGAAGTCTTACCCTTCCGATCGAAATGTCGGGGATGGATGTTTCAACACTGTCCTCTTCTGCCTCCATCTTGAATATGTTCCAGTTGGCATTGAGAGAATCGTAGGAGTGTGCGAACACACGAGGCTGCGAAACGATGACGTGAGGTATGTCGATCTTGCCCAGTAGCAGTGCGCCGACATTGATACCTGCAGAAAATCGCCTTACTGAGATGAGGGTGTCCGCAATCTCTCCGGTTCCCTGGAATACCAGTCTGGCCTGAGGCCCTGCTGCCTCAAGAGAATCGAACCGTTCCGCCGGATAGGTCAGGGCACAGTCTTCAATGGAAATACCGACGTTGGGGAAATGGCGGAACATCCTCAGACGCACTTTGCTGAACGAAAGGTCGCCGTCAATATATTCAGATGCGACCTTGTCCACAATGCCTGAGAGCACCTTCGGGGTGACCAGGATCTGCAGCGCCATAAGTATTGCCAGCCATATGCCCGCAATCCACATCAGGACCTTGAGAACCTTCATTAACGGTCTGGTCTTCTTCTGGTTTGACGCCTCTGCGTCCTTGTTGATATCTTCTGTCATACTATAATCTTTACCTCAAAGTCTAAACATACAAATATAGCGATTTTTTATTAACAACTGTGTGTTAATATCAATATAACATTTTTGTTGCACGGGACTTCCTTTACCCGTAAATTTGCACGTTTTTTAATACAAGGTAATATATGGAAACACCGTTTGTATATGACAAATATATAACAGGCAAGTATTTCCTCGGCCGCAAGAAGGAGTGCTCGGTGATGGCGAATCTGCTCGCTGCCCGCGAGCACGTCTCGCTGTACGAGCCGCCGAAGACTGGTAAGATGTCCCTTATCCGCCAGACCCTGATCAATATGAGAAGCAATGGAGTGCAGTTTGTCGCCCCATTCGTGGATATGCTAAGTGTCAGGACCTTGAGTGACTTCCTCCTGGCTTTCGGAACTTCTGTACTTAAGGCATCTGCCTCCACTCCTGAGGAGTTTTCGAGGATCGTGAAGAACCATCTTGCGGACACCCACTTTGTGTTCGACCATATGCGCTACTCGATGGATGAGGAACTGGTTTCCCTGAACTGGGCTCCGGACCTGAATGACGTGGAGAAGATGATGAGACTTCCGGTGGAGATGGCAAAGGAGAAGAAGGTTCCGTACATTGTGATACTCAATGAGTTCCATAATATACTCAATGCTGCGGAAGGCGAGAAGGTGCTGAAGATCCTTGAAGCTCAGTTTGCTCTCAGGGAAGAGCCTTACACTGCGACATTTGTGATGTCCGGCGGAATGGTGAATGCGATGAAGTACATCTTCGAGGAGAAGCGCTTCTTCTATCGTCAGGCCAACCATATAGCCCTGTCGAATGTCGATGAGAGGGAGATTGTCGAGCACGTGGTCAAAGGTTTCCTGAATATGACGGGAAAGTCCTTCGACCGTAACCTTGCTATGGGTGCGTGCGAGCTTTTCCGCTCGAACCTCTGGTATGTGAACCACCTTGCTGCCATCTGTGATGCCTTGTCAAGGGGATTTGTGACAGAGGCTATGATGACAGAAGCCCTGAATTCAATGATATCTGTACACGAGCCTCGCTTCATCTCGATAGTGAACGACCTGACTGACCATCAGCTGAGTCTGCTCAGGGCGGTTCTTGACGGAGTGGTGAAGTTCAGTGCTTCGGATGTAATCGAAAAATATCATCTCAACTCTTCAGCAAATGTGCGCAGGGTTAAGGATGCGCTCAAGAAGAAGGAGGTCCTCACTTTCAATGAGAAGGACGAGCCTGTGATTCTTGATCCACTGTTCGAGTATTGGGTAAGTACATTCTATTTCAAGATCAAACGATGAAGAAGACCAAGATTGTCGTGCTGACAGGAGCCGGTGTCAGCGCAGAAAGCGGAGTGAGCACATTCCGTGACAGCAACGGCCTGTGGGAGAACTACAAGGTGGAAGATGTGGCTTCGATTGAGGGCTGGTACAGGAATCCGGCGTTAGTGCTGGAGTTCTACAATGCCCGTAGGGCACAGCTCGCGGAGGTGAAGCCGAACGCCGCGCACATCGCGATAGCGTCACTTGAACAGGACTACGATGTGACAGTGGTGACCCAGAATGTGGACAACCTTCACGAAAGGGCAGGCAGCACAAAGATCATCCATCTTCACGGTGAGCTGACCAAGGTGCGTCCGGAGAACTGCTGCAACGACAGGGATGGCTACTCGGAAGAGACGGTCTTTGACATAGGTACAGACAGTATAAATATAGGTGATATGGCTCCTAACGGAGCTCAGCTCAGACCGCACATCGTCTGGTTCGGGGAGGCGGTGCCTAAGATCGAGAAGGCAATCGACGCCGTTGAGGCGGCGGATATGCTTCTGATCGTAGGAACATCCCTCCAGGTCTATCCGGCAGCCGGCCTGTACAGATATGCAAAATCTTCTACACCTATATATATAATAGACCCCAAGGATGTGCCTGTGCGCGACGGCCGCGTGACACACATTAAGGATGTGGCTACCAATGGTATGGAAGTGTTTAAAAATATTTTGAAATCAAAATAATATGCTTATCTTTGCAGCCCTATAATGAAAAGGAGGTGATTTTAGTATGATTATAGTTCCAGTTAAGGATGGAGAGAGCATCGAGAAGGCTCTTAAGAAGTTCAAGAGAAAATTCGAGAAGACAGGCGCAATCCGCGAGCTTCGCGCAAGAAAGAACTTCGTTAAGCCGTCAGTAAAGAAGAGAATGCAGATGCAGAAGGCTATCTACGTTCAGCAGATGCAGCTCCAGGACGAGCAGTAATTTTATTACAGAAGATAATTTAGTAGAGATTGTCAAGCTATATGGTTTAAGAGTCGCACAGCGACCGCTTGCAGTCTAAAACTTTTAATAATTTTTAAGTTTTTATGTACGCAATCGTAGAAATTGCAGGCCAGCAGTTCAAAGTAGAGGCTGGTATGGAGATCTTCGTAAACCGCCTTGCGGATGAGAAGGGTGCTTCAGTAGAATTCGACAAGGTTCTCCTTATCGACGCAGACGGTGCAGTGAAAGTAGGTGCACCTTACGTAGAGGGAGCAAAGGTAACAGCAACTGTTCTTGGTAGAGCAGAGAGAGGTGTTAACGACGGAATGAAGGGTGACAAGGTCCTCGTATTCAAGAAGAAACGTCGTAAAGGCTATCAGAAGCTTAACGGACACCGTCAGTATTTTACAAAACTTCAGATCAATGCGATCGCTTAATTAATTGAGGAGGAATAGATTATGGCACATAAAAAAGGCGTCGGTAGTTCCAAGAACGGTCGTGAGTCACATAGCAAACGACTCGGTATCAAGAAATTTGGTGATCAGGCAGTAAAGGCTGGTAACATCCTCGTTCGTCAGAGAGGTACAGTTCACAACCCAGGTCTCAATGTAGGTATGGGTAAGGACCACACTCTTTACGCTTTGATCGACGGTAAGGTTAGCTTCCGCAAGAAGGCTGACAACAAGTCATACGTTTCAGTACTTCCATTCGAGAACTAATTCTCCGGAAGACAGAAAAGTTAAGGAAGGCAGTAATCCGATGGATTATTGCCTTCTTATTTTGTGTTATATTGGGGAAATTATTGTAACTTTGCGTGATGTATCCTATTGGATTTAAGATTTTAAAATATATAAGGTTATGCTTACTTTAAAATTGCTTCGTGAGAATCCGGAATTCGTGATTGAGAAGCTCGCAAAAAAGAATTTTGACGCAAAGGAGATCGTTGAGAAGATCAACCTCCTGGACCAGAATAGAAGAGCTCTGCAGGTAGAGCTCGACTCGTGTCTGGCTGAGCAGAAGAAAAAGGCTGCACAGATCGGTGGCCTTATGAAAGAAGGCAAGAGAGAAGAGGCTGACGCTGTAAAGGCTGAGGTGGCTGCTCTCAAGGTGCGCTCAAGCGAGATCGAGAAGAAATCAGAGGAGAACAACACAGAGCTCAACTCTCTGTTGGTGCTTCTCCCTAACCTTCCTTGCGACCAGGTTCCTTTCGGAAAGGGTGCAGAGGACAACGTTGTTGTGAAGACAGGAAACGAGATTCCTGAACTTGGCGAAAACAGCCTTCCTCACTGGGAGCTTGCTAAGAAGTATGACATCATCGACTTCGATCTTGGTGTGAAGCTTACAGGAGCCGGATTCCCTGTCTACAAGGGCAAGGGCGCAAGACTTCAGAGAGCCCTCATCAACTATTTCCTCGATATGAACACTGAGGTGGGTTACCTCGAAGTAGAGCCACCTGTAATGGTAAACGAGGCTTCAGGATTCGGTACAGGTCAGCTTCCTGACAAGGAAGGACAGATGTATCACGCAACCGCTGATAACTTCTACCTTGTACCTACAGCAGAGGTCCCTGTGACAAACATCTACCGTGATGTTATTCTTGGAAACAACGATTTCCCTGTAAAGATGACAGCTTACACTCCTTGCTTCCGTCGCGAGGCAGGTTCATATGGCAAGGACGTTCGTGGTCTCAACAGACTTCATCAGTTTGACAAGGTGGAGATCGTGCGTATCGAGAAACCAGAGGATTCATATGCTGCCCTGGATGATATGATCGCTCACGTAGAGAAGCTCGTTTCAAGCCTCGGTCTTCCTTACAGAATCCTCCGCCTCTGCGGTGGTGATATGAGCTTTACATCAGCAATCACCTACGACTTCGAGGTGTACTCGGCAGCGCAGGGACGCTGGCTCGAGATCTCGTCAGTTTCAAACTTCGAGGCATACCAGGCTAACCGTCTGAAACTCAGATATAAGGATGCCGATGGCAAGATCCAGCTCGCTCACACTCTCAACGGTAGCTCGCTCGCTCTTCCACGTGTGGTTGCTGCCCTCCTCGAGAACAACCAGAAGGGTGACAGAATCGAGATTCCTGAGGCACTCCGTCCTTACACCGGTTTCGATTACATCGACTAGTCCGGATGGCGGGAGCCAAGACCATATTAGGCATTGACCCAGGAACCAATATTCTTGGTTACGGCATTATAAGTGTGGACTCTAAGGGTCCACACTATGTCGATATGGGAGTTTTCGACCTGAGGAAGATAAAGGAACCTTTCGAGAAACTCGCAAATATATTTTCGGGTGTTAATGAACTCGTTGAGACCTACCATCCCGATGAACTTGCTGTAGAGTCCCCGTTCTACGGAAAGAACGTCCAGGTGGTGCTCAAGCTCGGCAGGGCCCAGGGAGCTGCGATAACAGCGGCCATAATGCACGGAATTCCTGTTACCGAGTACGCTCCGAGAAAAGCGAAGATTGCAATATGCGGCAATGGTGCAGCCTCTAAAGAGCAGGTGGCGATGATGCTGCAGAAGACCCTTAAGGTGGATCTGGATTCGAAGTTCCTGGATGCGACTGACGCTTTGGCAATAGCCTTGTGTCATCATTATCAGATGTCAAATCCCCTTGCTGCCGTGGGTGGCAAGTCGGATTGGAAAAAATTTCTGGAAAATAACCCTGACAGGATAAAAAAATAGCTCCCTCCGTTTAAACTTTTCACGAAACAATGTGTCTAAAAGTGCGATAAAAGGTTGGATTGTGTATCCAGCCTTTCTTTATGACGATAAATTACATCAAATACGAACTATGACAAAACACGTGTCTTTATTTTTAAAGTCTATTCTTTCTCTTGCAGCGTTTATGATCGCCTCTGTCGCTTTTGCACAGGGCAACTTTACTGTCAAGCTGAAGCTGGTTGATGAGAAGACTTCAGAGCCTGTCTCATTTGCAACAGCATCGCTTACTGTGAAGGGGGAGACAACAGCAGCAAAGTACGTCCTCACCAATGATGAGGGAGCTGCTGAAATCACAAAAGTGAAGAAGGGAACCTACAAGTTCAAGGCTGAACTTATGGGTTACACGACATATGAAAAGGAAATTGTAGTCGAAAAGAATATTGATCTCGGAACCATCAAGATGGCAGAGGATGTCAAGGTCCTTGATGCAGCAAGCGTTTCGGCTGTAGGTAATCCGATCATCGTGAAGAAGGACACGATCGAGTACACTGCCTCTTCTTTCAAGACATCAGATAACGATATGCTGGAACAGCTCCTGAAGAAACTTCCTGGTGTGGAGGTCGGATCAGACGGTTCCATAACAGCCAACGGTGAGACTATCAAGAAGATCACCATCGACGGTAAGACCTTCTTCCTTGATGACCCTCAGCTTGCTTCAAAGAACATCCCCGCAAAGCTCGTCGAGAAGGTTAAGGTGGTAGAGAAGAAGTCAGACCAGGCGAAATTCACCGGTATCGATGACGGTGAGGAAGAGACCATCATCGACCTCTCGCTTCGTCAGGGTATGATGCAGGGATGGTTCGGTAACACTATGGCAGGTGGCGGAGCGGACATTCCTGGTGCAGGTTCAGATATGACCGATCCTCGTTTCCAGACTGCGGCTATGGTCGGAAGATTTACTGACAAGAGCCAGATCAGTGTGATTATGAATGCCAACAACACCAACAACCGCGGTTTCAATGATATGGCCGGCAGTATGATGCAGGGTATGCGCGGTGGCGGTGGCGGAATGGGCCGCGGAATGGGCGGCTGGGGCGGCGGCAACGGCATCACCACATCCTGGATGGGAGGTCTCAACGGAGCCTTCACCCTTTTTGATGACAGGATGGAACTTGGAAGCAACTATCTCTATAACGGGTCCATCAGGGATGTGCTGGAGGAAAGTTCAAAGATTACCTATCTTGAAAATGGTACACGCCTGATCAACGACGAGCAGGGTATCAACACTACAAGGACTCAGGGCCATCGTTTCGGTATGCGACTTGAGCACGAGTTCTCTGACAACACATCCATCATCTTCGAGCCTCAGGTGAACTTCGGCGCAGGTTCATTCAATCAGTATTCTGATTTCCAGACATATACAGAAGTGGGTGAGGCGCGTGACTCTACCAATCGTGGTTACAACAGCAACCTCGGAGACAACAACAACTGGTCTGCAAGCGGTTTCCTCGTGTTCAGGCACCGTCTCGGCAAGCCGGGAAGAACAATATCTGCAAACGTGCGCTTCAGCTTCAGCGACAACGAACTTCTTGGCTTCAACCAGTCTCTTACACAGGTAAAGGATGCGACAACGTCTGTATGGTCGGATGAGATCATCAACCAGAGATTCGACCAGAACTCAAAGAGCTCGTCTCTTAACGGAAGATTCGTCTACACGGAGCCTCTCTCTGAGGTGCTCTTCCTTGAGGTAAACTATCAGTATGGCTGGAGCAGAAACATCACAGGCAAGAAGACTTTCAACAGCGGATCTGACCTCATTGAAGACGGAATGCTCATCTTCAATCCGGTAGGAGAGTACGAGGATACAAGGTACACCAACAACATCCTCAACCGTTCAATAACCCAGCGTGGAGGACTTACTTTCAGCTATCAGAAAGAGAAGATACGTGCCCAGATCGGTGCTTCTGCCAACCCGACAGACACCTACAATGAGACAACAGGACACGACACCTACAGGAGCAAGGTCGTGAACTGGTCACCTCAGGCTATGTTCAACTATGAATTCTCAGATTATTCAAATATAAGATTGTTCTATTTCGGACGTTCTGCGCAGCCTTCAACATCGCAGCTCCTTCCGGTGCCGGACAACTCTAACCCGTTGAATATCTCGCTTGGTAATCCTAACCTCGATCCGTACTTCACGCACAGTATGAGATTGATGTACGGCTACACCAACAGAGAGACATTTACATCTGTTCACGCGCGCCTGAACGGAAGCCTCGTGGACAATGCCATCACAAATGCGCAGTGGTATGACCCTGCCGGAGTACAGTACTCTATCCCTGTAAACGGCCCTGGAACAGGATCTCTTGACGGCCGTCTGATGGTGAACTCACCGATCGGAAACTCAGGTTTCTCGATTTTCTCAATGACAAATGCCCGCTACAATCAGTCTACATCATTTATTGGAAAGGGTTCTTTGAACTCTGACAATTACTATGATTCAGAGGCTGCAACTTTCAACTATGGACTCTTCAACAAGGACTTCCCTGATTTGGGCGAGAGCGACCTCTTCATTACCAACAAGACCGAGACATTGAGCCTCACACAGAGACTCCGTCTCACTTACAGGAATGATTTTGTCGAACTTACAGTCGGTGGAAGGACGAGGATGTCGAAGTCGTGGTACACAATGGAAAACAGTCAGCTTGATGCGACCTGGAACAATCAGGTGGAGAGCTCTATGAACTGGACAGTTCCTGGAGGATTCAACCTGATTGCGGACCTCGACTACAACTGGTACAACGGTTACACGACTCCTCAGGAAGACGAATTCATTCTTAACGCGGAGATTACCAAACTTCTTTTCGACAACAAGTTCACGCTTGCCCTCAAGGCCTATGACCTTCTC
This sequence comes from Bacteroidales bacterium, assembly GCA_017560825.1. GTDB lineage: Bacteria > Bacteroidota > Bacteroidia > Bacteroidales > UBA932 > Cryptobacteroides. The sequence goes on from JAFZED010000041.1 coordinate 22,205, forward strand.
GGACAGTCAAAGAACCTTTCTGTGACTGATTCGGCGAACTACCATATGGAGGCGAGGAACAACACGCTCGGACGTTACGTGATCGTGTCGCTTACCTACCGCTTCGGCACATTCGGAGGCGGACGTGGAGGATACGGTGGCCGCGGCCCTATGGGCGGACCAAGACGTTTCTAGCGGAACTTATTTCCTTGTGATCAGCTGCACTCCGAGTGCAGCCAGAAGAAGGAGGAAAAGAAAAGTGCAGATGCGTCCTGTTATGTCTCCGTGGGCGACATAGAAAGTGACGTCATCTCGAAGAGGAATATTTCCTTTTATTACAGCCGGCTCCCACCAGGGGGTCGGCTGATTTATTTCTCCGGACGGAGAAATGATGGCGGAAATTCCGGTGTTTGCGCATCGTGCGATGGCACGTCGTGTCTCGATGGCTCTGAGTGAAGAGTAGCTAAGGTGCTGTCTGTAGCCCGGAGTGTTGCCCCACCAGGCGTCGTTGGTGATGACTGCAAGGGCGCGTGCGCCTTTTCTGATGTAGTCTGTGCAGTACTCGCCATAGACTGACTCATAGCACACTGCGCAACCTATTGGAACTGTCTGTCCGTCAGTACCTTTTACATTGAGAAGGGAGATTTCATCCTGGCCTACGCAGCGACCCATCACTCCTCCGAGCATATCGTCTATCTTGCAGAATATTGCCGGATACGGAGTCTTTTCGACCGCTACGACCAGCTTGCTCTTGTGGAAGATCTCTGTGCGGGCTGTACCGTCAACTATCAGTGCCGAGTTGTGTGACTCGAGCCAGACATTGTCTCCGAGGTCTCTTGCTGTGTGTGACGGAGCCTTTTCCGACTGGATGTAATCATAAGTGGAAGCGCCGAAAAGCAGGTTCACGCCCGGATAGTCCTTAAGGAATGATGTGAGTCTTCTCCAGGTGCGGCTGCGTTCGTATTGACCGGGGATTACAGGACTTGTGAAGGTTTCAGGGCCGAGAAGGAGAAGTGGCCCGGCTGTGGAGTCAGCCTTCCTGTCTGCCAGAGCCTTTGACGCCTGAGCCAGAAGGATGGCATCCTGCTGCTCCTGGGTCATAGCCTGGAACTTGTTGTATGGGTCGATGTTCGGCTGGAGAATTATTACGGGAAGCGTCTCCTTGGCTTCCATTGCGTCCTTATATTCCTTGCCTATTGACGACGAGATAATGAATGGGGCAATGAGGATCGCTGCATATCCGGTCAGTGCAGCTGTCTTGGCCTTCCAGTTGAATGTGAACCAGCTGCCGTCCGAGAGGGCGGTCATCAGGCCGAACAGGCCGAGGTTGCAGAGCCAGATCCAGAGCGAGCCACCCGGCGAGCCGGTGAACTCGTACCACTGGATGGCCCAGGTGGTGCGTGCAAATGAGTTTCCCAGCACGAGCCAAGGCCAGGATATTTCAGCGTCAAAATAGAACCTTTCCCAAGCTATCCAGCTGACCATCAGGAATATATATGGAAGGACTCCGCTGAATTTCTTTTTGCTCAGGCGGAAGAGACCGAAAACCAGGGACATCTGAAGGGCGTTCGCAAATATGGCGAAAAGGCCGCCTCCTACGGTGGCGTTGCACACCCAGAAGGTGGTTATGGCGTTCCAGAGGACAAAGGCGGTGTAGTGATATATCCATATGCGTTTCTTGCCATAGGCGTCAGCTATTCTTTCCATACACAGGAGAGGCACAAGGCCGAAAAGGGCAAGGATACCTGTGTGCGGGATGAGAAACGGAATGGACATCAGCGCTGCGAAAAGTGCGACGAGTCCCCAGATGAGTATATTTTCCTTTTTCATTTGATGCGTGTCTAAAACAAAAGCAAAGATATAAAAATAATTGCTACCTTTGTGTGTTATGGTGATTGATATGCTCAAAGGATTCCTTGTGGGAATGTGTGCGTCAGCCCCTATCGGGCCGATAGCCATTCTTGTGGTCCAGAAGTCTCTGAGCAAAGGTCATATGGCGGGTTTCGTCTCCGGTCTTGGAGCAAGTGTAGTCGATACTCTGTATGCCTTCATTGCCATATTCGCTCTTGCTTTTGCGCAGAAGCTGATAGAAGCGCACCAGAATCTCATATTGCTGGTCGGTGGCGCGGTCCTTGCGCTCTTGGGTGTAATTATGGCCTTCTCAAATCCTTTCAGGAAGATGAAGGATGATGAGGATTCGGGAGTCTCTCCGACCGACTTCGGCCAGGCGGTGGCGATGGGCCTGTCAAACCCTATGGCAGTATTCGTGATGTTCACTCTCTTTGCGTTCTTCGGACTTGCAGACAGTGCGCCTCACAACTGGAGGGTCACTCCTATAATCCTTTCAGTAAGTGCTGGTTCGGTCACTTATTGGTTCCTGCTGTCCTGGATGCTAAGCCGTTTCCGCAAGAACTTCAAGATGAACACAATACTCTGGATCAGCAGAATAACAGGAGCAATTATAGTAATAATCGGTATAGCCTTGCTCGGACAGGGACTTGTAAATGTCTTCTTCAAGGGTATGCCAATAATGTGATTTAAATTATGGAAAAGTCCAAAGTCTACTTTACGGATCTCAGAACAGTTCCGGGAAACGATCTTCTTACAAAGCTTGAAAGACTCATCAGAAGAGCCGGTATCGGTGATATCGACTTCGCAGGAAAATTCACAGCCATCAAGATCCACTTCGGAGAGCCTGGCAATATGGCGTACATCCGTCCTAACTATGCAGGCCGTGTAGTCGATGTGATCCGTTCGCTTGGTGGAAAGCCTTTCCTTACAGACAGCAACACATTGTACACAGGAGGACGTTCAAACGCGGTCGATCACCTCAATGCGGCAATGGAGAACGGATTCAACAGAATCACAGCCCACGCAGATGTGATCATTGCAGACGGCCTCAAGGGTACTGACTATAAAGAGGTACCTTCAGGCGGCAAGTACTGTCCGTCACCTAAGATCGGTGCTGCTATTGCTGATGCTGACATCGTGATCTCGATGAACCATTTCAAGGGACACGAGCAGAGCGGTTTCGGCGGAGCGCTCAAGAACCTGGGAATGGGTTCCGCAAGTGTGGGCGGCAAGCTTGAGCTTCACTCTTCATCGCAGCCGATGATCGATCTTGAGAACTGTATCGGCTGCCGTATCTGTGAGAAGTACTGCCGTCACGATGCTGTGAAGGTTGTGGACAGAAAGGCTGTCATTGACTATGACAAGTGCGTAGGCTGCGGACAGTGCGTTGCAGTGTGCCAGAAATCGGCAGCTGTAATCAAGGACTATGACACATCTGATGTCCTGAACAGCAAGATCGCTGAGTATGCTTATGCTGTGGTGAACGGAAAACCGTCATTCCACATATCCTTTATTATGAATGTCTCTCCGAACTGCGACTGCTGGGGTCACAATGACGCAGCCATCGTACCGGATCTTGGAATCCTTGCTTCAACTGACCCTGTGGCTCTTGATTGCGCTTGTGCTGACCTTGTGAAGGCAGCCCCTACACTTTATGCAAACGCGATCTCAGACAAGGATCACGCTCACGGTGAGGGTTGCGACTGCGGTCATCATCACCATCACAAGGGTGAGGACAAGTTCCGTCTTGTTCATCCGGACACCAACTGGGAGGCAGGTGTTGAATACGGCGAGAAGATCGGTCTCGGATGCCGTGAATATGAATTGATTAAAGTCTGATGCAGATGTCTGAAAGTAAAAAGACAAAAAAGAGTTTTCTCCAGAATTGGATCGTACGCAACCTTCTGATTGCTGCGGCTGTTGCTGTGGTGCTCCTTGTTGGTGCCATAGTGTTCCTTAATGTGGTAACCCTCCACAACAAGACGATAAGTGTCCCTGATTTCACAAATATGACCGTGGAAGAAGCGAGGGATGTCGCCTCCCAGGCAGGTATGCGTGTGGAAGTGACAGACTCGGTGTTTGCCAAGAGAATGAAGAGGGGTGCTATACGCGACCAGAATCCTTCTCCGGGTTCTGAAGTGAAGAAGGGAAGGCGTATATCTCTGACCATCAATGCTGTAAATGCTAAGAAGGTCACTATGCCTAACCTCGTGAGCCTTTCCCTCCGCCAGGCTATTGCTGAGCTTCAGTCCCGTGGCCTTGCTGTCGGTAAGTTGATATATGTTAAGGATATAGCTACGAACAATGTCATCAGGCAGCTATCTCGCAACCGCGAGATAGAGCCAGGTACATTGGTTGAGACCGAGACTGTGATAGACCTTGTCGTGGGACTGAATCCTGACACAGACAATGTGACATATGTGCCGGATGTCGTGGGCAGACGCTATATCAATGCAGTTGATGCCGTAAGGAAGCAGTCGCTCAACATCAAGTCCCTTAAATTTGATGAGACAGTCAAGACCTATGACGACAGCCTTTCTGCAGTAGTCTACAGACAGATTCCGGCTGTAGAGGATTCAGTGACAGTGCGTATGGGCGACGAAGTCACTTTGTATTTTACTTTAGACCAAACCCGCATTCCAGCTAAGAAATAATGATAGATCAGAACAACGATATATTCGAACTTGAGGACGAGCAGCAGGAGATGTTCGAGCACTACCGCTTTGACATCGACAAGGGGCAGGCACCTATGCGTGTGGACAAGTATCTTTCCACCCATATGGAGTACACCTCTCGTCACAGAATCCAGCTTGCGATCAAGGCTGACTACATTCGTGTGAACGATAAAATAGTCAAGGCCAATTATATAGTGCGTCCTGGTGATGTCGTCACATTTGTGATGCCGTACCAGAGAAGGGGATTGGAAATCCTTCCTGAGGACATCCCGCTCAACATTGTTCACGAGGATGATGATGTGCTGGTGCTTAATAAAGAGCCGGGTATGGTGGTGCATCCTGGTCACGGCCATTTCAGCGGCACGCTGGTCAATGCTCTTGCGCATCACCTGGGCATATCTCAGGGACCTGATGCCGAAGATGAGAGAATGGGTGTCCTGGTGCATAGAATTGACAAGGACACGTCAGGACTTCTCGTTGTCGCCAAGAACGATGAGGCCCAGCTGAATCTTGCCAAGCAGTTCTTCGTTCACTCCATCGAGCGTCGCTATGTGGCGATTGTATGGGGAAACCTGAAAGAAGACGAGGGTACTATCACAGGTAATATCGGGCGTGACCCTAATGACCGAATGAGGTTCAAGGTGTTCCCTGACGGAGATTATGGCAAGCACGCTGTGACGCACTACAGGGTTCTGGAGCGTTTCGGTTATGTCACCGTGGTCGAGTGCCGCCTTGAGACAGGAAGAACACACCAGATCCGCGTGCATTTCAACTGGATAGGTCATCCACTCTTCAATGACGAGCGCTACGACGGTGCGGAGATCAGAAAGGGAACAATCTACGCGAAATACCGCCAGTTCATCGAGAACTGCTTCAAGCTCCTGCCACGTCAGGCTCTTCACGCCAAGACCCTCGGTTTCGTGCATCCGCGTACAGGACAGATGGTGAGGTTTGATTCCCAGCTCCCGTCGGATATGCAGGCGCTGATCGACAAATGGAGAAAATATTCAGAGAATATGTCAGAGTTTCTCGAAGCATAGAAAAAAGGAAGGAAGCTACTCCAGCTTCCTTCCTTTTTCATCATAAAATTCATTCTGCAGAACAGAGAAGTCTGTGGTCTCCACGACCTCTATCTTGCATTTGTACTTCTTCTTCCATCTTCCTACTATTGAGGAGAACAGGCCTCTGGTGAGGTAGGCGCCCAGTATCGGGTTTACCTTGAGGATGAAGTTTGTCATCTTCTTGTCTGTCACATAGTAGGACAGCCTTCTTTCGATCGCTTCATCGATTACGACACTTGATGCTATCTTTCCTGTTCCGTTGCACACAGGACACACCTCCTGGGTGTTGATCTCTGTTGCCGGACGGACTCTCTGCCTTGTGATCTGCATAAGTCCGAACTTGGTCAGAGGCAGCACGTTGTGCTTTGCCCTGTCGGACTCCATCAGCTCCTGCATCTTCTTGTAGAGGGCATTTCTGTGTTCGTTCGACTCCATATCGATGAAGTCCACAATGACGATTCCACCCATATCCCTCAGCCTGAGCTGTCTTGCGATCTCTTCGGCTGCGTAGCAGTTCACGTCGAATGTGTTCTGTTCCTGTTCCTTGTTCTTGGAACGTGTTCCGCTGTTCACATCGATAACGTGCAACGCTTCTGTGTGCTCGATCACCAGGTATGCTCCCTGCTTGATAGGTACCACCTTTCCGAAAGAACTCTTGATCTGTCTCGTTACTTCGAAGTGGTCAAAGATCGGCGCCTTGTCTTTGTAGAGCTTCACGATCTTTTCCTGCTCCGGTGAAATCAGAGAGATGTACTTTCTGGTCTCTTCGTAGACCGTCTCGTTGTTCACATATATGTTTGTGAACGATTCGTTGAGAAGGTCTCTGAGGATTGTGGTAGTCTTGCTGTACTCTGTAAACAGCAGCTGCACTCCTTTTGATTGAGCCAGTTTCTTCCAGGAACCTTCCCATTTGTCTATGAGTGACATAAGCTCCGCGTCAAGTACGGCGGCGTTCTTGCCTTCTGCCGCTGTGCGGATGATCGCTCCGTAATTCTTAGGGAGAATGCTCCTTACAAGTGTCTCCAGTCTTCTTTTCTCTTCCTTTGAGGAAATCTTCTGGGATACGCTCACCTTCTCTGCGAAGGGAAGCAGTACAATGTTTCGTCCTGCCAATGAAATTTCTGCAGTCAGTCGTGATCCTTTTGTCGAAATCGGTTCCTTAACGATCTGGACGATGATCATCTGTCCGGGTGTCAGCACATTCTCTATGCGGCCCTCCTTTTCAAGGATCGGTCCCGGCTTGATGTGCTTGTAGATTCCGTGATTGTCTGAGTTGGGATTCACTCTCTTGACGAATTCGTCGAATGCGTTGAAGTAAAGTCCCAAATCGAGGTAGTGGACAAATGCCTCCTTTTCGTCTCCGATGTCTACAAAAGCAGCGTTGAGGGATGGAAGAATCTTCTTCACTTTTCCGAGATATACATCTCCTACGGAAAAGCTGTGCCCCAGGCTGGACTCTTTGTTCAGCTCGATGAGCCTGTGGTTATCCATCAGTGCTATCGAGACTTCCGTTGAATTCACATCAACGATAAGATCTTTTACAGACTCCATCAGGAATTTCAGTGATAAGATTTAGAAAATGAAAGAGGCCGACCCTCCTGGCCAGCCTCTTTAGCGGACTGCTAAAATGGCAGACACTGGTGAGAATTACTTTCTCTTCTTGTGTCTGTTCTTACGCAGGCGTTTCTTACGCTTGTGCGTAGCCATCTTGTGCCTTTTATGCTTCTTTCCGTTTGGCATAATTAAAGGGGTTTAAATTAATATATTGTTTGTTTTGTTATTTTACCTCGTTAACGAACACTTTAGCTGGCTTGAAAGCAGGGATGTTGTGTGCTGGGATAGTCATTGTTGTGTTCTTTGTGATGTTTCTTGCAGCCTTCTCAGCTCTGTGCTTGATGATGAAGCTACCGAAACCACGGAGATATACTGGGTTTCCCTTAGCGAGTGAGCCCTTTACGGTCTCCATAAAAGATTCAACAATAGTTGAAACTGTGTCTTTCTGAATGCCGGTCTCTTTGGCAATTTCATTTACGATTTCTGCCTTTGTCATAACTTATAATAAATTTTAATTCAAAACTAATTGTCGATATAGCTCGCAAAGATAGCGTGAATTTTTTTAATTGGCAAATTTAACCGCTTAAATTTCAACGAAAAACTATCTTTAAAATTATGGTCATATTGAAAAAATGTCATATGGCACAATGCTTTAATATTGGCATAATGATTGACCATATATATAAAAGAATTATATTTGTAAGAATGACTGACAATTTGTCAGTCTGTAGAGACGTTTTTATATGAAAGACATAATTACAGACATCTTTGCGGCGCCAGGCGCGGAAGTAAGCATCATTCCGGTGATGCAGGGTGAGGGAGTTGCTAAGCTGGATGAGTCCCAGTTGCCTGATTCATTGCCAATTCTGGCACTAAGAAATGCAGTTCTTTTTCCGGGAACGGTTTTCCCTATAACAATAGGACGTGAAAAATCCATACGTCTTATAGAAGACGCTGAAAGAAACAACACTTTCATCGGAGCTGTACCGCAGAATGACCTTGCGGTGGAAGATCCGCGTGAACAGGATCTTTATCCATACGGTACTGTAGCCAAGATCATCAAGACCCTTGAGATGCCGGACGGTACCATCACTGCCATCCTTCAGGGATATAAACGCTTTGAACTTCAGTCGATTGTAGAGTATGAGCCATATATGCTCGGAAGAGTAAGGTACCAGGATGATTTTGTCCCTGAGATCGACAATCAGATGAAGATGATCGCTGAGTCCCTCAAAGAGAAGGCAGCAACCGTCATACGTTCATCTGCGATGGTTCCTCGTGAAGCGGTAAGCGCTCTCAAGGGTATCGATAATTTCGAGTTCCTTGTGAACTTCATCGCGACTACAGTCGAGGTGGAGAACTATATGGACAAGGTCGAGCTTCTTCAGTATTCTGACCTTCGTGCGCGTGCGATGGGCCTGCTTTCTGTCCTTGACACCCAGGTGGAGTTCCATAAGATCAAGCAGGAGATCCAGCAGAAGGTGAAGACAGAAATCGACCAGCAGCAGAGGGAGTACTACCTGAATAATCAGCTCAAGACTATTCAGGAAGAGCTGGGAATGGATGACGTCGAGGAGTTTGCTCAGCTTCGCGCCCGTGCGGAAGAGAAGCTGTGGCCGGCTGCAGTGCAGGCTATCTTTGACAAGGAGATGATGAAGCTGGAGAGGTACAATCCGAGCTCTCCGGACTACAGCATACAGTACAACTACATCCAGTTTATGCTGGATCTTCCTTGGGGCGTGATGTCGAATGACAACCTCGACCTGAAGAATGCCCAGAAGGTGCTGGATGAGGACCATTACGGTCTGGACAAGGTCAAGGAGAGAATCATTGAGTATCTTGCAGTACTTAAGCTAAAGGGGGATATGAAGTCTCCTATCCTCTGCCTTTACGGCCCTCCGGGCGTGGGTAAGACAAGTCTGGGCAAGTCTGTTGCAAGAGCTCTCGGACGCAAGTACATCCGTATTGCATTGGGCGGACTTCACGACGAGTCAGAGATAAGAGGTCACAGAAAGACCTATGTGGGAGCTTTGCCGGGACGTATTCTCAACGGAATCAACCGTGCCGGAACATCCAACCCTGTAATCGTGCTGGATGAGGTGGACAAACTCACAAAGGACATCAAGGGAGACCCGTCATCAGCATTGCTTGAGGCACTTGATCCGGAGCAGAACACAGCATTCCACGACAACTATCTCGACATAGACTATGATCTGTCTAATGTGCTGTTCATCACGACAGCAAACAACATTGACACCATCCAGCCGGCCCTGAAAGACCGTATGGAGATGATCAATGTAAGCGGTTATCTTGCGGAGGAGAAGCTTGAGATTGCTAAGAGACATCTCGTACCTAAACAGCTTGAGGAGCACGGACTTCAGAAGTCCCAGCTCAAGTTCGACAAGACCGCTCTCGAGACTATCATCGATGAATATACTCACGAATCAGGAGTCCGTGGTCTTGAAAAGCAGATTGCAAAGGTAGCACGTGTGACAGCCAAGAAGATAGCCCTGGATGAAAAACATCCGGTCACCATAAAGAAGGCTCATCTGAAGGAGTATCTCGGCATCCCTACCAATTCTCACGACAAGCAGAAGGGAAATGAGGCTCCGGGAGTAGTCACTGGCCTTGCCTGGACAGCGATGGGAGGAGAAATCCTCTTCATCGAAAGCTCGGTGAGCAAGGGTAAGGGTGTGCTGACTATGACAGGTAACCTTGGAGATGTGATGAAGGAATCGGCTCAGATTGCCTTCCAGTACCTCAAGGCTCATCCTGAACTCACAGGCCTTACTTATGAGGAGTTTATGGAGAAGGACATCCACGTGCACGTGCCTGAAGGTGCTGTGCCGAAGGACGGACCTTCAGCCGGTATCACTATGGTCAGCTCTATGGTGTCTGCCTACAGGCAGGAGAAGGTCAGGAGCGGAATAGCTATGACCGGTGAGATGACCCTTCGTGGCAAAGTGCTTCCGGTCGGTGGAATCAAGGAGAAGATCCTGGCTGCCAAAAGGTCGGGAATCACAACCATTCTCATCTCGGAAGAGAACAGAAAAGATGTTGAGGACATCAAGGAAATCTACATAAAAGGTCTTACCTTTGTGTATGTCAACAATATTCAGGACGTAATTAAGCAGATATTCTGATGGACGTACGCATAGAACAAAGCTGGAAGAACGCACTGGCAGCGGAATTCGGGAAACCTTATTTCGAAGCGCTCGTGCGTTTTCTTCGTGAAGAAAAGGCTGCCGGAAAGAGCATATATCCTCCCGGAAGCCAGATCTTCAGGGCATTCGACCTTACCCCGGTGCAGGATGTGAAGGTGGTGGTCCTGGGTCAGGATCCGTATCACGGACAGGGCCAGGCGCACGGCCTCTCCTTTTCTGTGCCGGCAAATATTCCTGCCCCTCCTTCGCTCAAGAATATATTCAAGGAGATAGAGTCGGACCTTGGCATCCGTATGAGCGGTTATCCTGATCTGGAAAAATGGGCCAGACAGGGAGTCCTTCTTCTCAATGCTGTACTGACCGTACGCAGCGGAGAGGCGGCCTCGCACAGCAAGATAGGCTGGGAACAGTTTACTGATGCGGTAATCAGATATATATCAGATAATTGCGAAGGCGTGGTGTTCCTTCTTTGGGGTAACTTCGCGCGCAGCAAGCGTGACCTTATCGACCATAACCGTCACTTCGTTTTGGAGGCTGCGCATCCGTCACCTCTTGCAAGGGGTGCATTCTTCGGATGCAGACATTTTTCAAGAACCAATCAGATCCTGTCGTCTCAGGGCAAGGCCCCTATAGACTGGCAGTTATAAGCATATGACAAGAAAAGCATTATTCCCCGGATCCTTCGATCCTTTTACTGCAGGCCATCTCAACATCCTCAAGAGGGCTCTGACTATGTTTGATGAAGTCGTTGTCGCAATCGGAGTGAACATCGACAAGAGAGGCTTCTTCCCTAACGAGAAGAGAATGGACATCATCCGTCAGGCTACAGCAGGTCTGAAGGGTGTCAGCATTATCCAGTATGACAACCTCACCATCGACACCTGCCGCGAGCTGGGCATAAACCACATTGTCAGAGGTGTAAGGAATATGATTGATTTCGAGACAGAGAGGTCGATTGCGGATGCAAACCGCAAGCTGGCACCGGACATCGAGACCATCATCATTCCGACTGCGCAGGAGTTCGCCCACATATCATCGACTGCAGTACGTGACCTTCTCAAGCACGGTGGCGACACATCTCTTTTTGTGCCGGAAGGAGTAGAGTTGTAGAAAATGAAGAAGGTATTGTTCATATTTTTCCTGTTCTTTGCTCTCTCAGTGCAGGGACAGGGCCTTGATTCGCTCAGGCGTGAGGCCCTGGCCGGCAAGCTTGGAGAATATTTCGGGGCAATTGTGCAGGAGCCTCTTGCTGTACAGGCAGCTGAAGCTGACTTTATGATAGAGGCGGCCTCTGACTCCCTTGTGCGTCAGTTCGTGGCCCAGTGGTTATATGAACATTATCTTGAGTCCTCTCTGATGGGGGCGGAAGGAGTTGCAATCCACATTCTTGATCAATGGTTTCTTCCCGGAAAGGTGAAGATGACCAGTGATATGGATTTCCTGAATGCCCGTATTCACGCGGAATTCAACAGGATGTCTCTCGTCGGTGAGAAGGCTCCGGGACTGGCAATGGAGACGAATGACGGGCAGTTTGTGGAATTGTACACAGGGCCGGACAAGGGTGGCGCCTATCGTGTACTCTACTTCTATGATACAGATTGTGCAAAGTGCAGGATAGAGAGCATACTGCTGAGAAATATGCTCAATACGGAGTCTTTCCCTATCGAATTCTATGCAGTCTATGCGGGAGATGACCGCACCTCTTGGGATACATATATAAAAGAAAAGCTGGTAGTAGACTCACCGGGTGTCAAGGTGACCCACCTTTGGGATCCGACGCTTGAATCAGACTTCCAGCGCAAATATGGAGTCATTCAGACGCCGCGTCTCTTCCTTATAGCTCCGGACGGAACCATTTTAGGCAGGGGACTGGACACCAAGGGACTTTATGCAATGCTTCACGGCATCTTCGACCAGGTGGAGCTGACATATGGCAGCAAGGAGTCCGAAGAACTCTTTGACAATGTCTTTGCCCTCGAGGAAAGACCGTCAAAGGACGATGTAATGTATATATCAGAATATATAAACGCAAATACCCTTGAAAGAGGGGACACTGTGATGTTCCGCCAGCTCACAGGCGATCTGATGTACTACCTGGCGTCAAAGACTGGCGAGGGATATAAGGAAGGCCTTTCGGATCTGCTTGAAAATCAGATTTTTTCCCGTGGTGATGTGTGGAAGTCGCAGGATGACAGTCTGAAAGTGACAGGATATGCCGAGATTCTTTCTGATCTTCTTTCTAAGGCTGTACCTGGAACTGTGGTTCCCGACCTGAAGCTGCCGGGCGTATTGATGACGAGTAAAAAATCAAAGGAGGGCACCTTCAGATTGAAGAAACTTCGCGGAGGTGAAAACGTCGTCATATTCTACACAGTCGGCTGTCCTGTATGCGATGCTGAGAAGGCAGCTGCCAGAAGCCTTGTGCAGGAAGATCCTACGGCTAAGGTACTTATGGTAAATGTTGACAGTATCGTGGAGAATGATCCGGCCCTTGCCGATCAGCTCTTCAAGTCCTTTGACCTGACTTCTCTACCTTTCATACTGCAGACAGACAAGAAGGGCCGTATTCTCCGTAGATATATTTCATTACAATAATTGTAATAATTTTACAAAAATATTACAAATACGATGTAGTTTGGTCCACCATTTGATTCCGGCAAGCTGAAAGATTGTTTAACCCTTCTAATCAGCAACTGCAATGTACAACTTCATCGAAGATTATCTGAAAGATCCTTCAGCGGCTATTCTTAATGCCCGTAAGCACATCAATTCGTGCAATTGCACACCTGCATCCGAGGAAGATCAGATATATGCAGCAATAGATGCTCCGGAATTTCGCCTTTACAGTGAGATAATATTCTAAATATTCATAACTTTGCTGAGTGTAAATCAGTTAAGTTATGAAGAAATTATTCTGTATTATATTCGCTTTAGTGAGTGTGTCTCTGGCTTCAGCTCAAGAGATGTCTGATTCGCTTTACCGGGCAGGTGAGCAGATGGCATATCGTAAGTATGCCAAGTCAAGGACAAGGCTTGACAGCATAGCCAATGGTATGGAGTATGTCAACACCTATGTTATCAGAAGCGAAAGGCGCAGAGAAGTCTCGGACCGTATTGCCTATCTGATGGCGTCTACACCGGAGTACCTTGCCGGTACGTCTCTCGAGGTCCTGCTCAGTTATGTATATAACGAAGATACGAGGGAATATGTAATCAGACAGAAGACAAAGGAAGAGCGTGAGGTTGTCCATATGGAAAAAATCAGAAGTCTGGGATTCAATGCCGGAATCGGAGCCGCAGTGGAAACCTGTGAATATATAAATGAAGACCTTGCAGATACCGAGTATATATACGGAGGTCACCTCCTCTTCAGTATCGGTGACAACAGGAATTTCTTCAATTTTGAGATCGGAGCCAGGTACAGGTACTGGGTCTTCAGGATGAACCATTGGATCGGCGATCCGAATGCCAAGTACGACTATGACTTCCATCAGCTCAGACTGGTGCTGGCCCCTAAATTCAATCTGATAAGACAGCAAAGGAGTCCTTTCTATCTCTATGTCGCTCCTGAGTTCGGCTATAACTATCCTATTGATATGCACGCAACCGGCTATTATGAAGGCGAGAACATCACTCTCGGCGCAAGGGCCGGCTTGGGAATAGGAAGGTTCGAAGTCTCTGCATCTTATACCCACGATGTTACTCCTATGATGAAATATGTCTATACAAACGCCTACCGTCCGCAGCAGGTGGGAGTCGCAATGACGATATATTTCTCAAACAGCGGCAGAAAATAAAATATGTCGGCTCATAAGGGCCGACATATTTTATTTCCTGTTACTTGAAGAGCCTCTGTGCGAGATCGTAGAGGTTCTGCCTCCAGGCAGTCCAGCTGTGGCCGCCCGGAACCTCGTGGTACTCGTATTTGATGCCGGCAGCCTTGAAGAGTTCAAGCGTCTCCTTGCAATTGTTGTATGCTATGTCTGAAGGTCCGCCTTGAGTGAATACAAGTTCCTTGAAGTTCTTGTTGTAGCGTGCTGCTTCTCTTTTGAGGCGGCCGCGTTCGAACTCATATACTTCCTTATTGCCCGGTGCGAAGCTTGAGCTGAGTACCCACACGTAGCTGAACATCTCCGGATGGTTCAATGTCACTTCCAATGTCTCCATTCCACCCATTGACAGGCCTGCCATTGCGCGATGGCTCTGGTCTGTATATACCTTATAATTGTCTTCGATGAACGGGATGATGCTTGTTATCATATCCTTTGCGAAGATCGGCACTTCTCCCTGGAAGTTACCGTCCGGCATCTCGATGGTGCCGTTCGGCATTACCACTACCATCGGTTCCATCTTTCCTTCAGCCATAAGGTTGTCGAGGATCAGGCCTGCTGCGCCGACTCCCGGCCACGAATTGTCAGTGTCACCACCACCGTGTACAAGATAAAGCACAGGGAGCTTTTTGGAAGATTTCTCGTAGCCTGCCGGTGTCCACACGTGGAGGCGTCTCATAGAACCGAGGGTCTCAGACCAGTAGTATCTTTCTGCAACAGCACCGTGAGGCACATTCTTCATTGCAAAGAAACTGTCAGAATCCTTGTCCACGGTAAGCAGTGCTGAAGTTTCGCCAGCGTTCGGAGCCTTCGGGTCATAGACGCTCATACCGTCAACGGAGAACTTGTAGCGGAAGACTCCCTCATCCATCTTTGCGATTCTTCCTTTCCACACTCCGTTTTCTTCTTTTGTGAAAATGGCAGGTCTGTCCCAAGGGAGGTCTCCTGACACGGAAACTCTCTGTGCATTAGGAGCATAGATCTGGAATACAACGGAGTTGTCAGGGAGAACAACTACAGAACGAAGAGTGTCGTTTGGGGTAGGCTGACGGAACCAGCCCTGAGCTTGAAGTGCTGTCATTGAAAGAACTGCGACAGCGATTGTCAAAATCAGTCGTTTCATATCCTGATGATTTTAAAAAGGCGCCGGAAGGTAGAACTTCTGGCGCCTTCTATAGTTTAAGATGTTTTAGATTTCAGTAGCGATGCTCTGGCGGATGTCGTCAGAAGATGAACCTACGAGGATCTCGATCTTGCCGTGCTCGAGTACCCACTCGTTTTTCTCGTTGTCCCAGTGTGCGAGCTCGCTTACAGGGAACTCGAGGGTAACTTCCTTGGTCTCGCCACCCTTGAGAGTCACTCTGTCGAATGCCTCAAGCTCCTTGAGAGGACGCTCAACTGCTGAGTCGATTCTCTTCACATAGAGCTGAGTCACTTCGTCAGCCTCCATATCACCGAGGTTCTTCACTGTGAAGCTTACCTTGATGTTCTTCTTTGACTTCTTGCACTTGAGTGCGCCATACTCGAAGTCAACATATGAAAGACCGTGTCCGAATGCGTACATTACAGGGACTTCCTTGGTCTCAAACCATCTGTAACCTACGAAGATGCCTTCTTTGTATTCAGAAACAGGCTTAGGAAGGTTTTCGATGTATTCGCGGATCTGCTCAGGAGTGTAACCTGTTGCATCGAGGCGGTAGCGGAGTGTGAAGAGGTCCTCACCTGCGCTCTTGCCAGGGAATACGCCGAGTGCATATGCAGGTGAATCCTCGAGCTTGACAGGGAATGTGAAAGGAAGCTTTCCTGAAGGTGCGATGTCTCCGAAGAGAACCTCAGCAAGTGCTGTACCGCCCTCAAGACCGTTCCACCAGCCCTGAACGATTGCAGGTGAGTATGGCTCAAGGAAACGAAGGTCTGTAGGACCACCGGAGATGAGGACTGTAGCTACGTTAGGGTTTGCCTCGTAGAGAGCTTTGATCACCTCGTTCTGGCCGTTAGGAAGGTCGATGTTCTTTCTGTCGCTTCCCTCAGTCTCGATAGATTTGTTTGTACCGCCGAAGAAGATTACCATATCTGCCTCCTTTGCAAGTGCTACAGCCTCGGCAAGGAGAGCTGGGTCTGCAGGCTCGTCGGTAGAATTAGCAACAAGCGGATCGGCAGCTGCTGGTCCACGGCCCCACATTCTCATCTGATAGTTCTTGTAACCAGGTGCGTAAACAACCTCAACACCTGCCTCGGCAGCTCTTGCCTGGATACCCTCGAGAGGTGAGATCTCATAAAGAGTCTTTACACCTGCACCGATACCGCCGGCCGCTGTTGTGAGGACTGCGTTCTGGCCGATTACTGCAATCTTCTTCACGTCCTTTGCGATAGGAAGGTTTCCTGTCTCGTTCTTGAGGAGTACGATAGACTTCTGAGCGATCTCGTAAGCGATTTTCTGAGTCTCTGGCTGTGATGTCATAACTGTATTTGCAACATCTTCCGGAACCGGCTCGATAGCGAAGCGCAGGCGGAGGATCTCGCGAACCTTCGCGTCAACAACAGCCTCGTCGAGAGCACCGTTTCTTACTGAGTCGATGAGTGCCTGTCCGAAGTAGTTGTCACCTGTCATCTGTACGCAGAGTCCGCCAAGTGCAGCTCCCATTGTGCTGTGTGTGCCACCCCAGTCAGAAACTGTCATACCCTTGAAGCCCCACTCTCCGCGGAGGATCTCGTTGTTCAGGTGTGCGTTCTCAGAGCAGTAGAAGCCGTTTACCTTGTTGTAGGCAGGCATAACGCACATTGCGCCAGCCTCCTTTACAGCAGCCTCGAAAGGCTTGAGGTAGATCTCGCGCATTGTTCTCTCGTCAGCGATCACGTCTACGCTTCCGCGGTTGGTCTCCTGGTTGTTGAGTGCGTAGTGCTTGAGGCAGACAGCTGTACCGGCGTCCTGTGAACCCTTGGTGTACTCAACAGAAAGTCTTGCTGCGAGAACAGGGTCCTCAGAGAGGTACTCATAAGTACGTCCGCCTACAGGGAGACGCTGGATGTTGATTGCAGGTCCGAGGATGATGTCCTTACCTCTGAGACGGCCTTCCTTACCCATAGCCCAACCGTTCTTATATGCCATTTCCTTTGACCAGGTTGCTGCAAGAGCAGATCCTGTAGGGAAGTAAGTGGCTGAGTCGAGTTTCCATCCGAGCGGGCGGAAACCGTCACCGTTCTCCTCGCGGATACCGAAAGGACCGTCGGTGTACTTGATGTCCTGGATACCGAGGCGTGGAACACCCTCGGATGACATATTGGTCTTGCTGTGGAGCATCTCCACCTTTTCCTCAAGAGTCATCTGAGCGATGATCTTGTTGATCTTTTTGTCATTTACGGTAAGCTTGTCCTGGGGAGTCATACCGCAGTTGCATCCGGCAGCGATGAGCAGTGTGGCAACCGCTGAAAGGATGGTCAGTGTAGTTGAATGTTTCATAGATGCGTTATGTAATTTATCGGTTGTTTCGATTTTATCAGTGTAAATATAAGCAGAATTTAATATATATGAGTATGTGGGTATATTATTTAAACATATACGAAATATTATGATGGAATAAGCAAATAGATACGATGAAAAATGCTTAAATTCGCGATAGATACGATAACCCTGTGAAATTATGAACACTAAACTTTTTTCTTCTTTGATCATCGCTCTCGGGCTTTGCGGATGTGCAGGAAACACATCTTCTGAATACACAAGAGGCATCGGAGAGTATCCTGGACACACTGATGACTTTGCCGGTCCCGAGGTGGTGGCAGGAGGAACCTACCGCAATCTTGCACTTCATCGTGCAGCCTGGCATTCTTCAAGCCACGACTACAATCTTACCGGACATCTTGTCACAGACGGAATTGTTCTGGAGGAAATGCCCTCTTACATAGACCTGTCTACCCACAAAGGTCCTGTTGCAAAGCGCGACAGGGAAAGATTGTTCGATGACAACACTACTAACATAAGTGTCGAAGGAGGAAGTGACGCCTGGCTCCTTCTGCAGCTTGGTGGCAGTGGGACTGAGGCCGAGGTGCTCGAATTGAAAGGTACAGCCATCTGTGATGTTGACGGCCCTAAGGGCTGGAAGGTGAATGTTCTGGCTTCTGCCGATGGTGCCTCTTGGGACGTGATCGGTTCATTCAAGGGAAGCAACCTTCCTGGCGAGGTCCGTTCGATAGCGAATATGGGCGGAGGATCGCAGAATGTCGCAGTCGCTTCAGGACTGAAGAACATCAAGATGACTCCGGAGATAATGGAATATATACGTATGATGGAAAGAAACAGGAACTTTACCTATAAGGTGGAGATCCCTGCAGGAAAGGACTACCGTCAGTTCCGTTTCGAGCTTGATGCACCGGCTGTCCAGACCTGGAATGTGTCCGAGATGGATTTCTATAGGAATGACACAGAGGTCAGCATCCTGCCTTCATATGCATTCAGCAGTGCCTGGATGAGCCAGGGAGCGGGTGAGGAATGGATATACGTGGACTTGGGAGCCCAGGCAAAGTTCGATAAGGTGAAGCTTCATTGGATATGTCCACCTTCCGGTGGTTCGATCCTTACCTCGGATGATGCGAAAGCCTGGAAAAAGATCGCGGATCTGACTGCCGTTACAGAGGAAATCTCTGTCAAGGGCAAAGGAAGATATGTGCGTCTTGACCTGAGCGGAGCGGAAGATGGAAAACACATCGTCCTGAGCGAGATGGAGGTCTATGGAACAGGTGGCGTGACTCTCAAGGCGCAGCCACAGGTTCCGGCCAAAGACGGAAAGATGTACCTCACAAGAGGAGGATGGAAGATCCAGCGCGCTCCTCAGGCAGAATCTGATGGAGTGGAGCTGTCGACAGTGGGCTATGACGATGAGGCTTGGCTTCCGGCAACGGTTCCAGGTACAGTGGCTATGTCGTACTTCAATGCGGGTGCCATTGCTGACATCCGTTATGATGACGATCAGCTTCAGATCTCGGAGTCGTGGTTCAATTCGGATTTCTGGTATCGCAACGAGTTCGAGGTTCCGCAGGACTTTGCCGGCAGGACCATAATGCTCAACTTCGACGGAATCAACTGGAAGGCAGATGTGTTCGTCAACGGAAAGCAGGCCGGCAGAATAGAGGGATCATATATAAGGGGAGAATTCGACATCACCTCGCTTGTAAAGGCAGGTGAAACCAATGCCCTCGCCGTAAGAATATACAGAAATGACAACCCTGGCATCATAAAGGAACAGACAAGGCAGAGCGCTGATGTGAACGGAGGAGAAATCGGAGGAGACAATCCTACATTCCACGCAACTATCGGATGGGACTGGATCCCTACCGTAAGAGGTCGTAACATCGGTATCTGGAATGATGTCTACCTCAGCTCTCACGATGGTGGAGTGACAGTGGATGACGTGTTCTTCGACACTGATCTTCCTCTTCCTGAGACTTCATATGCCGACATCAAGCCGACAATCACCCTGACAAATCACAATGAGTCTGAGACCACAGGTTCAATACAGGTGAAGTACGGCCCTCTTGCTTTCAGCAGTGATGTGATACTGGCTGCCGGTCAGACAAAGGATGTGGAAATGACTCCTGTAAGACTTGACAATCCGCAGCTGTGGTGGCCTAAGGGCTATGGAGAGCCTCATCTTTATGATGTGGAAGTGGCTTTTGTTGCTGATGGAAAGATGTCGGATGTGAAGAAGGTCAAGAGCGGTGTCCGTGAGATGACATATACGATGGAAGACGGCATTCTTGATATTTTCATAAATGGCAGAAGACTCATCGCCAACGGCGGTAACTGGGGCTTCCCTGAGATCAACCTCAACTATCGCGCACGTGAATACGACATAGCTGTTGCTTACCACGCAGATATGAACTTCACTATGATCCGTAACTGGGTGGGTATGACAGGCGATGAGGAGTTCTACGAGGCTTGTGATCGACACGGAGTGATGATATGGCAGGACTTCTGGCTTGCAAACCCTTATGACGGACCGGATCCTTTCAATGAAAGTATGTTTGCCGCCAATGCAGTGGATTACGTCAGGAAGATCCGTAATCACCCTTCCATCGGTCTTTACTGTGGACGTAACGAAGGAAACCCACCGCAGACATTGGATGATGAGCTGAGACGACTTGTTGCCGAACTGCATCCGGGACTTCATTATATTTCTAATTCTGCCTCAGGTCCTGTCAGCGGCCACGGTCCTTACAGGGCACTTCCGGTCAATGAGTATTTTGCTGCCGAGCGTGGCAAGGACCGTCTGCACAGTGAGAGAGGTATGCCGAACGTTATGACATATGAAAGTATGAGCAGGATGCTTTCGGATGAGCACCAGTGGCCTCAGAACAGTGTGTGGGGCGTTCACGACTACACACTTGAGAACGCACAGAGCTGTGCGACTTTCAACCAGATGCTCCAGACCGCATTCGGTGAGGCGTCAGATCTTAAGGAGTTTACAGAATGGGCGCAGTGGATCAATTATAACGGCTACCGCGCTATGTACGAGTCAAGAAGCTGGAACAGAAAGGGTCTGATCATATGGATGAGCCACTCTTGTTGGCCGTCTATGGTATGGCAGACATATGACTACTATTTCGAGCCTACTGCCGCCTACTTCGGAGCGAAGAAGGCTTCTGCCCCTATCCGCATTCAGTGGAATCCGGTTTCGGGACAGGTGGAGGTCGTGAATAACAATGCGATGGATCAGAACGGTCTCAGTGCTGAGGCTATGGTAGTCAATTACGATGGAAAAGTCGTGTACCGGACAAGTGCAGACCTTGACAGCAAGGAGGATACAACTGTTCCGGTCTTCGGACTTGCCTTTGATTCGCCGGAACTGTCGGATGTGTATTACATAAAGCTCAGGCTCACCCAGGGAGACAGGCTGCTTGCCGACAACTTCTATTGCCTTGGCAAGGAGGACGGCAATCTCCATCAGCTGCACTCTCTCCCATTGACAAGTGTTGAGGCAGACACGTCAATCAGGAAGGATGGTGACAGATGGACAGCGACAGTACATCTTAAGAACAGCTCAGACATTCCTGCATTGATGATCCGTCTGAAGCTTTACGGCAAGAAGACAGGTGAGCGTATCCTTCCGGCATTCTATTCTGACAATTACATTGCGCTGATGCCTGGAGAAGAGAAGGAAATCACCATCTCGTTCAAGGATGAGGACACAAGGGGAGAGCGTCCTGCTGTGGAAATAAGTGGATTTAATCTTTAAATAAACCAATATATGAAGAATAAGTTTGCATTTGCATTATCCATAATGATGCTTGCTTCTTGCGGAGGACCGCGCTGGAGTGAAGTCAAGACTGAGAACGGCTTCAACCTTGTGACTCAGAAAAAGGGGCAGACGCTTGCTTATACACCTGGATCGGGTGTGACTCTGCTTTCTGTTGACGGCTATGCCTTCAAGGACCTGAACCGCAACGGAACCCTCGAACCTTATGAGGACTGGAGACTTTCTGCAGAGGAAAGAGCTGAAGATCTCGCTTCGCGTCTTCCTGTAGAGGAGATTGCCGGAATGATGCTTTACAGTTCCCATCAGTCAGTTCCTTCTGGAGGTATGTTCGGAGGCGCGACTTATAATGGCAAGCCTTACCGTGAGAGCGGTGCGAAGGCTTCTGACCTGTCAGATGCACAGAAGAAGTTCCTCACAGAAGATAACCTCAGGGCTGTGCTTGTGACCACGGTAGAGTCTCCTGCAGTAGCTGCCGAGTGGAATAACAATATGCAGGCTCTCGTGGAAGGCATCGGACACGGAGTCCCTGTCAATACGTCTTCAGATCCGCGTCACGAGACATCGGCAACTGCCGAGTACAACTATGGCGCAGGTGGAGAAATCTCTCATTGGCCTACATCGCTCGGACTTGCAGCCACTTTCGATCCGGCTCTTGTAGAAGAGTTCGGACGCATTGCGGCAGACGAGTACAGGGCCCTGGGCATCGCTACGGCTCTTTCACCACAGATAGACCTCGCGACAGAGCCTCGTTGGACACGTTTCTACGGCACTTTCGGTGAGAGCCCTGAGCTCGATACAGATATGGCACGTGCCTACGTTGACGGCTTCCAGACAAGTGCCGGCAAGGATGAGATCGCTGACGGTTGGGGATATAAGAGTGTCAACGCAATGGTGAAGCACTGGCCAAGCGGCGGTCCTGAAGAGGGCGGACGCGACGCACATTATAATTATGGTAAATATGCTGTCTACCCAGGCGGTGCCTTCGAGACTCACCTCAAGCCATTCACCGAGGGTGCATTCAAGCTCAACGGCAAGACTCAAAAGGCGTCAGCAGTTATGCCATATTACACCATCTCAACAGGTGTTGACCCTTCAGGAAAGAACGTCGGCAACAGCTACAGCAAGTATATAATCACTGATCTTCTCCGTGAGAAGTACGGATATGACGGAGTTGTCTGCACAGACTGGAACATCACCTATGATAATATGGGTATCGACAAGTTCGACGGAAAGTGCTGGGGTGTTGAGGAGCTTACAGTAGCTCAGAGACATTATGAGTGCCTTAAGGCTGGAATCGACCAGTTCGGAGGCAACAATGACAAGGGCCCGGTACTCGAGGCTTATCAGATGTGGGTGGATGAGTTCGGCAAGGAATCAGCAGACCAGCGTTTCAAGGAGTCTGCAAAGCGTCTCCTTATGAATTCATTCCGTACAGGTCTATTCGAGAATCCTTACCTTGATCCGGCAGCTTCAGCAGAGACTGTAGGCAAGCCTGAATATATGGAAAAGGGCTATCAGGCACAGCTCAAGTCAGTTGTAATGATCAAGAACTCTGACAAT
The DNA here is from genome assembly GCA_017560825.1 of Bacteroidales bacterium. Lineage (GTDB taxonomy): Bacteria > Bacteroidota > Bacteroidia > Bacteroidales > UBA932 > Cryptobacteroides. The sequence continues at coordinate 45,132 of JAFZED010000041.1, forward strand.
GTACTTCCAATGAAGGCGGCTGAGGCTAAACCTAAGGTCTATGTACCACAGCGATATTTCCCTCAGCTTGTGAACTTCTTCGGTATGGTGACTCCTGAAAGATGGGAGGACACTTTCGCTCCAGAACTGCTTTCGAAGTACTATGAGATAGTTTCAGACCCTTCCGAGGCAGACTTTGCCATAGTCGTGATCGAAGCTCCGACATCAGGTACAGGCTATAGTGCGGATGATGTGAAAAATGGTGGCAATGGCTACATCCCAATCAGCCTTCAGTACAATGACTACACTGCAGAGTATGCCCGCGAGGTCTCTCTCGCCGGAGGCGACCGCCTTGAGAAGTCTGCAAACAGATCTTATAAAGGCAAGTCTGTAAAGACAGCCAACAAGTCAGATCTCCAGACTGTGATAGACACCAAGGCTGCAATGGGTGACAAGCCGGTGGTTACTGTCATCAGCACAGGCAAGCCGTTTGTTCCGGAGTTTGAACCTTACTCGGATGCAATCCTCGTAAGCTTCGGCTGCCAGAACCAGGCTCTCCTTGAACTTATAAGCGGAGCGGTGGAGCCTTCGGCCCTCCTTCCAATGCAGCTTCCTGCGGATATGAAGACAGTGGAACTCCAGATGGAAGACGTGCCGTTCGATATGGAATGCTACGTTGACGCTGACGGCAACGTCTACGACTTTGCTTACGGCCTCAACTGGTCCGGCCGCATCAATGACGCTCGTGTGAAGAAATACGCGCGCTGATTTTATCCTCTGTACTCGGAAGGTGATTGGCCTAGATGACGGCAGACGTACCTTGAGAAATACGACAGCGAAGTGAAGTTGAAGCTCTCGGCGATGTCTGTGATGCTCTGGGATTTGTCACGAAGCTGTCTGGATATATCAAGGCTGGTGAATCTGTTGATCCACCAGCCTGCTGAGAAGCCGGTGACCTCTCTGCTGATCTGGGAAAGATGCTTAGGGGTGACACAT
>JAFZED010000042.1 GCA_017560825.1 Bacteroidales bacterium
CCGTTTACAGCCTCGTGTCCGTAAAGAGCGGCTGCTGCTGCGTCCTTGAGGACGGTAACGCTTTCAACTTCCTCAACAGTAAGCCTGTCGATAGGACGCTCGATTCCATCGACAAGGATAAGGATAGACTGCTCACCAGTAGTCTGGATACCACGGATGTTGAATGAGGCACCTCTGCCCTCTTCACCCTTGAAACCGGTATTCTGAACTGCAGTAAGTCCAAGCAGTTTGCCGTAGAGTGCATCAGCAAGGCTGATTGCAGAAGTACGGCTAAGCTCCTCAGCGGTGATGGTATATGTCGCCGCTGTAGTAAGGTATTCTGATGTTTCCACGCCGTAGCCCAAATCCACTGTCTGCGACTTCTTGTCGGCAAGCTGGGCCTGAGCGTTAGCTGTCATTGGAACAAGACAGAATCCTAACAGGCTGAATATAAATATATTTCTTAATTTCATAATGATAAGTTCTAATGTTACCAACCAGGATTCTGAGTAAGACCGTAACCCTTCTGGATCTCGATACGTGAAACTGGGTCAAGGTACCACTTGTTAGTCCAGTAACCCTCATCCCACCAGCGGCGTGCACCTACAGAGATACGTACCTTCTCGTACTCAAACTTAGGCCAAGGAGTAGAAGGATCCCAACGTACATCAGATCCTGTCATACGCTGACCGTTGTCATCGAGACGATATACTCTGATTTCGTGAAGCGGCTTGGTAAAGAGGTCCTGACGCTTGCGGCGGATCATATCGTAAAGACGGTCTGCGCACTCTGCTCCGATCTCACAGTTTCTCTCACGGAGAATCTCGTTGATAAGGGCATCCTTGTCAGATGTGAGGTTGAGTTCAGGATTCTTTTCAGCGAGTCCGCCCAATCCTACGCGCTTACGCACGATGTCCACCTGCTCGATTGCACCTGTGAGGTTACCTGTCTCAGCAAGAGCCTCAGCATAGATAAGGTACATTTCAGCAAGACGGATGTAAGGAACTCCGATCATCTTGTCGTCCATCTTTCCACCAGAGTAGTCAAGCATCCATTTGAACTTTCTGTAGCGGGTTGCAGCGTCATCAGCAACGTTACCGAAGTTACCTGAGTCATAATCCATTGCACCGTCTACCCAAGTGTCGATGTAAGTCTTTCCATTGTAGTCTCCAACCACTGCGTAAGGGAAGGACTCTCTTGGAACGAGGATAGTCTCATAAAGACGAGGATCACGGTCCTTATAGATGTCGATGCCATCAGGGTTTGCGCCTTCGCCGTAGATGTCCTCATATGGGAAGTTTCTACCGTCTGCCATACCGAAGCACTCCATAAGCTCGTTTGTAGGAACTGCTCCACCCTGACGATAGCCGTCAAGAGCGAAACCGGCCCAACCCCAGCCCCAGCCGTTGTTGTCGATTACACCGTCAGTTCCTGAACTTGACATCCACTGTGTCGGGTGAGCGTCAAAGATCTTCTCACGGATAGTTCCGTCATTGCGGTATCTGTAGGCATTACGGAAAGCCATACGGTAACCTGCCTCATCCTGAGTTGCAGGCTGCACGAGCTGATAGTAGTTGCCGTTAGCCGCATTCTCCTCGAAGAAATCCTCGCAATACTCGCGGCAACGCTCCCAGAGTGACTGGTCATAACGTCCGAACCACACGTGCTCGATGTTGGTGAACTCAGTGACCTTGAGTGGGTTGTACTCCATATAAGGCTCAGCGTTGTTGAAGAGAGGAGAAGCTGCGTGCATCCAAACCTTTGCGCGGAGAGCCATAGCGGAAGCCTTTGTAAGACGACCTGACCACTGAGCGATGTCAGCATCAGGAATGTTCCAGATGTAACCAGGCTCATTGATAGCGCAGACGATGAGAGAGTCGATGAACTCTACAGTCTCCATAGCAGTAGCACGGCCATCTTCAAAGTTCTCACCTACGGCATATGCCTTCTTTGCAAGGCAGAGTCCTCCGAAGTTACGGAAAGCGTCGAAATAGCGGCTTGCCATAATGGTGTAAGCCTCACCACGGAGACGGCTCTTCTCGTCCTCATCCATATCAGGAACCTTGTCGATGTTCTCGATGATCTGCCAGCACTTGCGGACTGTCTCATAGATAGAGACGCGGCCGTCAGCTGATGATGAAGGATTCTTTGTAGAATAAGAGAACTTACCCTGGAAGTTAGAGTTTGCTGTGTCCTGGGCATCCTCGGTAAGACCGCCCGGATAGTAGCTCTGGATAGGACCACCCCAAGAACAGTAGCAGTGATAAGAGTCAGACAGAGCATCGATAGGCGCTCCGTTGATCATATTTCCGGAAGTATATGTGCAGTAGATCTGACCGTACGCACTCCAAAGGAAGTTACGGGTGTACTCTGCGCTTGTGAATACAGTATCAATATTGACATCGACACCTGGAGCCTTCTCAAGGAAGTTGTCTCCTACAGCTATCTTATCAACACAGGAAGTACTGAAGAACACTGTAAAGATTCCCAGAATCAATATGTTATTCAATATCTTTTTCATTTCGTAAAGTGTTTAGAAGTTAAACTGTGCACCGAGGTTGAAAAGACGTGTCATCGGATAGCGCACACCATAGTCAAGTCCTGAACCTGGAGCCTCAGGGTCATTACCCTTGAAGTCAGCAAAAGTGAGGAGGTTGTTACCTGATGCGTACACTCTTATATAATTGAAGAATGATCCGCTGTTCTTAGGTGTGAATGTGTAACCTACCTCGACATTCTTGAGACGTACATATCTTGAATCGATCACCCAAGCCTGTGAGTCACGGTTGTTGTGAACACGGTTAGTGAAAGAGATACGAGGGAGGATAGCGTTTGTGTTGTCCTCGGTCCAAGAATTGTCGGCAACCCACTGAGTGAGGGCAGATGTGTTTGTAGAACCGAACTGGTCACGGAAGTAACCGTTGAGAGTTCTGCTGACGTGTTCTGCTCCGATCCACAGCATTGTGAAGTCGAGACCCTTCCACTGGAAGTTGAAGTTAACTGAATATGTGATTTCAGGATTGTCAGTATATCCGAGAGGCTTCTGGTCGTTTGCGTCGATGACGTTGTCACCGTTCAGATCGACATACACACAGTCACCCGGCTTGATATCTGACACCTGGTCTGGCATTTCTACGCCATACTTGTCAAGATAGCGCTGCTCTGTTGCACCTGGCTCGTAGAACTCGAAGAGGTCATAACCGAAACGCTGTCCTACAGGGAGACCTGTACGGCTGAGGTAAGCATACATAGGCGGAACCTCGAGCATCTCGATAACCTTGTTTCTTGCGAATGCAAAGTTTGGAGAGATAGAGTAACGGAAGTCACCGAACTTCTGCTCCCAGTTGAGGGAAACCTCGAAACCGTGGTTCTTCACGCGGCCTTCATTCACATAGTTTGCCGGAAGTGAAGTAACTGCAGGAAGAGTCGAAGCATTTGACACGAGGATGTCTCTGCGGTCCTCCCAGAAGAAGTCAACATAAGCGTGGAGTCTGTCCTTGAAGAAACCTGCGTCAACACCGAGGTTGATCTTTGTTGCAGTCTCCCAAGTAACGTTAGGGTTACCTGCAGTAAGCTCCTTGACAGCTGGAAGCCAGTTTCCGTTCACACCGAAGTTGGCACCGCGCTCCTGTGGGTTCCAGGTCATAGAACCGTTGTAGAACTGCCAAGTACCAGGGAGGTAGAGGAAGCGTGCACCGTTTGTGCTGTCGTTACCTACGAGACCGTATGATGCACGGAACTTCAAGTAACTGATGGCATTCTTCATAGGTGCCCACCACTGCTCCTGAGATGGAATCCAACCTACAGAGACTGAAGGGAAGGTACCATAACGTCTGCCTGGAGCGAAGTTCTCGGATCCGTTGTAACCGATGTTGAGGTCGAGGAGATACTTGGTGTCATAGTCATAAGTGACACGACCCACAAGACCTACATAACCCTTAGGGATAGACTGGTAGATGCTTCCGTCTGAATCCCAAGGATAGTATGACTTACTCTGGTTGTAGAGGAGGAGACCACCGATGTTATGCTTGCCTATACGGCGGTTGTAGTTGAAGCTTGCCTCTGCATACCAGTTACGGCTGCCCCACTTGCCTTCACCGTAAGGAATAGGCCAAGTCACGTTTTCCTTGCGGAGGACTTCCTTGCCGTCCACGAGGGTAGCAACGTAAGTCAGACCTGTACCATAACCGTTCTGGCGATACTTCTGAGCTGTATACTCCGAGTTGTAAGATGCCTTAGCCTTGAAATCCAGACCCTTCACGAGGAAGCCCAGGTCGAGCTTGTACTGGATGTCGAAGTTGAGGGCATTTGTGCTCTGGTTCTCATAACCGAGATCGTAGTAGTTTGAGAGAGCGTCGCGGTCAAACGGACCTACGATGTTTGCATCAGAAACAATGTGACGGCCCTGCTCGTCAACTCCGATACCTGCATAAGGTGTAGCACCCTGGAGATAACGGAAAAGGAAACCTTCACCACCACCCATTGTGTTGCGGTCCTGCATACGGCCACCGAGGGTAAGTGAGAGCTGGCTGTACTTAGAGACTTCGATATCGAGGTTTGCACGATAGTTCAGACGCTGATAGTCAAAGGTCTCGTTCTTATTGTTCGAGAAGGTCTTGAGCAATGAATTCTGATTGAGGATACCTGCCGAAACGAAGTAACGTACCTTCTCTGTACCGCCGGAAACATTGACATTGGCCTGTTCCTGCCAAGCCTTGTCGTTCATAATGTAGTCGATCCAGTCGGTATTAGGGAATGTAGTCGGCATATCTCCTGTACGGAAATGCTCCATCACGTCCTGTGAGAAACGGATACCGTTGTCAGCATAAGGAGTGTAATCGGCGATCTTTACTGTACCAGGCCACTGCTCTACAGGGAGAGCGTCAGTGATGGCTGTGTAGTTCCACATCTGGCCATATGTGTATGAATCAGTAAAGTCGATGAACTGTGAAATTGTCTGCATAGCTGCGCTGGCAGATGCTGTAACCGAAGCCTTTCCGACCTCACCACGCTTTGTGGTAACGAGGATTACACCATTGGCACCGCGTACACCGAACACTGCTGTTGCCGAAGCATCCTTGAGTACCGAAATACTCTCGATTTCGTTAGGGTCGAGCTGAGAGAACGAACGCTCTACACCGTCGACCAGCACGAGAGGCTCTGCACTGTTCAAAGATCCGACACCACGGATTCTGATGACTGGCTCATCGGCGCCAGGCATACCTGATGGCTGCACTGCAGACACACCAGGAAGGTTACCCTGAAGTGAGTTCGCCACGTTGGCAACAGGCGACTTCAAAAGGGCGTCACCACCGACAGCTGTGACAGCACCGGTGATGGTGACTTTAGTCTGCTGGCCGTAAGCCACGACAACAGACTCGTCAATCAGCCTTGTGTCCGGCTTCATTGTGACATCAAGGTACGCACCAGTTACCTGGACAGCCTGAGTCGCATAGCCGACGCAAGAGAACTCGAGAGTTGCACCCAGAGGAACAGACGGAAGTTCATAATTACCGTCCAAGTCTGTGACTGTACCCGATGTGGTTCCTTGAATCACCACGCCGGCTCCAATCAAGCCCTCCCCCAGTTCATCCAGAACTCGACCTGTTACTCGAATGTTCTGGGCGAATGCTTGTCCGGACACCAGGAGCATAAGCGCCACGAGCCCGAACAGATGAGTTAGCTTTTTCGCTTTCATAATGTGATAGGTTGATTAGTTTTCCCGTTAGGGATGGTTATTAAAAAAACATAAGTTGTTTATGATTTTCGCTGTGGTCTAAGATTGCATCTTAAAGACTTGTAAATTTAGCAAACAATACGGGTAGAGAAAGTAACTTTGGAAACAAAGGCATTCAAATTTGAAACACGCAATACAAAAAGCGGGGCAAAAAGTATCAAAATCATAAGAAATGCATCAAAAACGAAAGAAACAGGGCATTTTTACCCTGTTTCGTTATCATTTGACCGATCTGAGACCATTTGCAAATCCCGCATAGGCATACTTGCGGTTATAGTTCTGATCCCACAGTCCTGTCGGCTCTCCTCCGCGCCATCCTGTACCGAGTGCGCCCGGAGAATCCGTAGGGCACCACTGAGTGATACCGTACTGCTGGGCAGGAGGAACGATCTCGAAATATTTCCTTATGATGAACTCGTAATAATCCGCCATAGCCTTGTGCTGGGCGAGCGAAAGGCTGGAAGCCGCAAGCGTATTTCCGTCCTTGTCGACATATCCCATATCAAGTTCGGAGATCTTCACGAGCTTGCCTGTTCCCGCCATCAGCTGGAGCATCTTCACCACGTGGTCTTCCTTGCTCTTCTGAGTCGACGGATTCTCATAATAAGAGATGTGCATCTGCGAGCCTATTCCGTCGATCTTTGTCACGCCGTCAGACTCCCATATCTCAATCCAATGGATAAGGCTCCTGAGTTTCTTGTTGTCATCCCAGTCAGACTCGAGGTTATAGTCATTGATGAAAAGACGCAACGGCTTGGTTCCGCCGAACTCAGCATAGTACTGTCTTGCTTTCGCTATCACGATACGGACATAGTCCTCAGAACCGAGGTAGTCCTGCCAGTAGAAGTTGTTCGAGCTTCCCCACTTGCCTGACTCAAGCTCATAGAAGCCGTCCCTGTCTGTGTCATTGCCTGATATTGACTCATTTACGGCATCCCAAGCGGACACATCCTTCGCTGTGACTTCCATCATTCCCTTTATCCACCTGTCCATAACATCGGTAAGAACAGCCTTCTTCTCCTCAGGAGACATCGATTCATATATATATTGAACGCCGACCGCCTTGAACTCGAAGTCATCTATATATATGTCTCCGGCGAACTCGCCGAAGCTGAAGATGAGTCGTGTGCCTCCGGCCGCCTTGCATTCGCAAGTCACCTCGGCCTCCGACCACTCTGTACCGAACTTGACTGTAGGGAAATCGCCAGCTGAAGAGTAATTGTCATCCAGGATCTGGAATCCAGGCCTTATGACACCCTCAGCAGATCCCTTGATCTTGAATTTGAGGACATATTTCTGTCCCTTTGTGAAAGGAGGGTCGAAATCACGGGCGAACTGAGCTTCCCAATAATTTACTGCAGAAGGATTTGTAGCCTTGAAGACCTCATTCTCTACTCCTATTGTAGAGTTGTTTCCCCAGCCTATGAAAGGATTCTGACCATCATTGAAATCTGATTCGAAGAGAACCACGTCCACGCCCTCCTCGGCAGGAAGATCTACACGCTTGTCTGCTATGAGATTGTTCAGATAGGTGTTCTGTTGCTGCGAATGCCACGCAAGAGTGTGTCCGTAGACAGTCATTCCGCTCTGAGCTGCGAGATCCAGGAAGCTGCGTACCTGGTTGAAGTTCATCGTACCGTCCGCACGCATCACAGAAGACTGCTTCATAGCATTTCCGGCCGTCATCTCGTCGAAATTCTCCACAGCCATATTGTACTCCTGGGTCTTTTTGAGGTAATTGCTCACTGTCACGGCCGCTCCGAGCTTGAAATCAGGAGAGACAGTGCGGTTCACATAGGTCTTGAGCGGAGCATATGCACCCAGATGGTTATAGTCCAGCTGCTCTTCCGGCTTGGGCTGCGGGGTCTCGCCTTCTTCTTCACCGTTACCATTACCTGTACCGGGGCCCGGAATCGGTGTAATGATGTCCGGAGAGTCTGGTTCACATCCAGTAAAGCAAATCATTGCAGCAACTGCAGCCGCACAGATCAGGAAATTTATTCTCATAGTTGTGGTTATGTATCAGAAACACAAAATTAAGCTAAAAATATGTTATATAATCACAAAAACCCTCAAATTTCAACGAATAAATGTTATTTTTGTAACTAACCATATGATTA
>JAFZED010000043.1 GCA_017560825.1 Bacteroidales bacterium
ACCTTTTCCTGAACAGCCTCCTCTGGTGTGATCTCAACACGGAGATATATCTTCATCGAGCCTGTCAGTCTTCTGTAGTTTCCTTCGAGGTCGTGCAGGTGCTTTGACTCCACCCAGTCCTTCTGAGCCTCATTCACGACTCTGAACACCACAGTCTTATACTCACCGTCAGAAGTGATGGTAAGAGCGGAAGAAGACAACATACTTGCCAGACGCGGCTGCTTTGCAGCATATATCTGCGCAAGATCCGGCCACTTTGCCTTCAATGCCTCATCAGACAGCAGAGGCACATTCGCAGTCTCCACAACAGTCTCAGCTGCAGGCTTGTCATCCATAACTGCCTTCATTGTAAGCGCTGCGGCGGCACCGCGTGAGGAGCGCTGACGGCGCTCACGCGGCTGCTCCTCCGCAGCCAGTGCCGCAGCAACTGGCTGAACCGCCGATGCTGGAGCTGGTGCTGGTGCTGGAGTTGGTGCTGGCTGGGCCACTGGCGCTGGTGCCGGAGCCGGCTGAGGAGCCGGAACTGGCTGTGCTGCAGGAGCAGCAACAGGAGCCGATGCCACAGTTGGCGCAGCAACGACAGGAGCGGCAACAGGAGCAACGGCAGCCGGTGATGAAACCGCCTCCTTATTGCAGATGAAGCTCAGCTTCATAAGTGCAAACTCTATGTGCAGGCGCGGATTCACACTTGCCCTATAGCCTGATTCACACTGGGTTGTGATGGAAAGTCCCTCATAAAGGAACGGGAGCGGGCATCTGTCAGCCTGCTCTTTATATTTCTTCTTCAACGACTCCGGAAGCTCAAGCAAAGCGCCCAGTCCACCGCTCTTGCTGACGATAAGGTCACGCATATGCGATGACAGCGCCGCCACAAAATGAAGAGCATTGAAGCCTTTTGTCAGGATCTCGTCAAATGTAAGCAAAGCCGACGGATAGTCACCCTTCAGGAAGGCGTCCACAAGCGAGAAGCTGTACTCATAGTCCAGCACATTGAGGTTGCGCAGCACATCCTGATACTTCACGTCAGTACCGCAGAACGCCACAGTCTGGTCAAAGATGGTCAGTGCATCACGCATCGCTCCGTCAGCCTTGTGAGCCACCACGTGGAGCGACTCGTCATCGATTGTAACACCCTCGCTTGAGGCCACCATACGGAGGTTCTTCACGATGTTGTCCACAGTGATTCTGTTGAAATCGTAGGTCTGACAACGCGAAAGGATAGTCGGAAGGATCTTATGCTTCTCAGTAGTCGCAAGAATGAATATGGCGTGTGCAGGCGGTTCCTCCAGAGTCTTGAGGAAGGCGTTGAAGGCCGACTGCGACAGCATATGTACCTCGTCGATGATGTAGACGCTGTAGTTTCCCACCTGAGGCGGCACACGCACCTGGTCCATCAGGGTCTTGATGTCCTCAACACCGTTGTTTGAGGCAGCATCAAGCTCGTGGATGCAGTACGAACGGCCTTCCGCAAAAGACAGGCACGACTCACAGGTGCCGCACGGCTCCATATCCGCTGACGGGTTGGAGCAGTTGATCATCTTCGCAAAGATTCGCGCTGTAGTGGTCTTACCTACACCACGCGGGCCGCAGAAGAGGTAGGCGTGAGCCAGCTGGCCTCTGAGGATAGAATTCTTGAGCGTCTGCGCTATGTTGTCCTGACCGATAAGGGTCCCGAAGGAATCCGGTCTATACTTTCTTGCTGATACAATATACTGTGACATATCCATTCTTTGGTCAATCTACAAAGATAGCACTATTTTTGTTAACTTTGCACCCTGATCCGAAAACAAGGTAAAACAAGATATGAAAAGACTGCTTATAATACTTACCGGAATCCTTATTCCGATGCTGGCTTCAGCCCAGGCCCAGATAGAGACAAAAAAGGTAAAGATCAGTGACTTCACCCAGAAGATCACAAAAGTCGTGCTTCACGGAAACGAATTTTATGATGCCATCCTTAAAGAGGAGATCGCCCTCAGATGGAGAATCTCGCCTTACGAATTCTGCACTCTGGAAGAGTTCGAGGAACTCAAGACAAACAGCCAGTACTACTTCCTCATCACCACCCTCGGCCAGTTCAAGAAGGAGACTGCACCTGGAATCCAGTTCCTCTCGCTCGTAAAAGGAGGCAAGGGAGCTAAGAAAGGCGTAGGCGAGATGCTGGAAGTCGCATCACTGCCCTATGCCTCGGTAGAGTACCCTTCCGGCCGTGAACTTGTATTCCTCCCTGCCCTGCTGGACATCATCCAGAATCACACCCTCAAGTCGATGGACAGCGACTTTGACGGCTATGTCGGTATGAGCAGGAACACCAAGAATATGCAGCAGGCCCAGCAGATGAAGATCGTCTTCTTCGAGGATGAGATAAACAAGGAGGTGGACCGCGTGATGAGGGCATCAGACGAAAGATTCGTGATGGCCGATGAGGACGAAGCGGACCAGTACCTCATCGACAATGCTCCTAACACACTTGTCAGCTATATGGTAGCGCCTACAGAGCCTGTAAACGGTTCGTACTGCTACAAGCTTCTGATCAATGCCGAGACTCACGAGCTCTACTTCTACCGCAGACACAAGATCACAGAAAAATACGGAGTCGGCTTCCTTCCGGAAGACTTCGACTACATCACAAAGAACGGAGAGAAGGATAAATAATGAAAAGCGGAAAAGCTGATTGTGGATTGCAGTACGCCGTCAAAAGGAGCGGCTCGGCAGTAGGTTACTGTGCGTTAAGCATAAAGTGCGGAACGAGGGATGAAGCAGGCTACCACTGCGGCATCGCTCATTTCGTGGAGCACACCATATTCAAAGGCACGACTCACAGAAGCGCCTCTGTAATAAACAGTTACCTCGACAAGCTGGGAGGCGAACTCAACGCATTCACAACCAAGGAGGAGATAGTCTTCCACGCAACCGTTCTGAAGGAAGACCTCCCGAAGGCAGCAGCCCTCCTCTTCGAGCTGGCCACCTGTGCAACATTTCCGGAGCACGAGATCCAGACAGAGAAAGGAGTCGTTATCGACGAGATCCACTCCTACAAGGACACCCCTTCCGAAGACATCTACGACAGATTCGAGGAAATGATCTTCAAAGGCCACCCTCTAAGCGGCAACATTCTCGGAACCACAGTTTCAGTGAAGAAGATCACCCGCGAGGAGCTTCTGAAATTCACCAAGGAGAAGTTCCAGCCTTGCAGGATGGCATTTTCCATCGTCGCCGACATCGACGAAGCGAAAATGGAAAAGGACGTGCTCAAACTTGCCGGCAAGTACTTCGGCACAGAACCAACAGAGTGCCCGGCAAAGCAGGAATGTTCAGCAAGAACAGACGCCCCGCACCACTGCGGAAACTACTCCAAGCCATCTGCAGAACAGTTCGAAAAGACTATCAGCAAGAGAAACCACCAGGCCAACTGCGTCATCGGAGGCCTTGCCCCGTCCCTTTACGAGGAACGCGAAAGACTGGC
>JAFZED010000044.1 GCA_017560825.1 Bacteroidales bacterium
ATATAATCCTGAAGATCTTCGTTCCACATTTTCTTTTCAGGGTTTTCTGCTATCCACCCTGCATAGAAGTCTTTGATGATCTGATCTCTCAACTTGACTTCTTCTCTACTGTTCCCCTGAGGTGTTTCCATATATACATTACATTTTTAGTTCTACTAAGATACATAGTTTTAGAAGAATAAACTGCAATTAACTACAGTTTCAATCAAAATTTTCTAAACACAATTTCAAACACAATAATGGCTAATATCAAATAAATCCAGCTATACTATAAATTTATTCAAATCAATAATAATCAACTATTTATATCTTATTGTGTATTCTAGTAGGCATAAACTCACATCCGCCCATCTCCACAAGCGGAAAAAGCTCAGCCTGTCGGCTGGGCTTTCTTCCTTTGTGGAGATCAGTCTCAACCCCTGTCACTACGTGACATCCCCTTTCAGGGGAATGCCGACCATTCGCTTCGCACAGGTCGGGCGGCATCCCGGCTCAATGTTCTTTGAACATCTCCCACGGGAATGCTGCGGCGCTGATGCGCCTTGTTACGTCGCAATTGGGCTAACTCTGTTGCACGGTCAGATCTTAGAACATTGGGCCACTGTTGCTGGAGTCATTTTGCTTATCATTTTGCACCAGATACCAATTAGCACCAACTCTCTAGTCCTTGCAGAAGCCCCTTTTTAAGGACTGGCCTATCATTTTCTGCCTCCAGTCCTTGTCGAGGCCACTTTTTAAGGACTGGCCTATCATTTTCTGCCTCCAGTCCTTGTCGAGGCCCCTTTTAAAGGACTGGCCTATCATTTTCTGCCTCCAGTCCTTGTTCAGGCCCCTTTTCAAGGACTGGCCTATCATTTTCTGCCTCCAGTCCTTGTTTAGGCCTCTTTTTAAGGACTGGCCCATCATTTTCCTGCTCCAGTCCTTGTTTAGGCCCCTTTTTGAGGACTGGCACATCATTTTCGACCCCAGTCCTTGCAGAAGCCCCTTTTTAAGGACTAGCCCATCATTTCCTGCCCCTAGTCCTTACGAATGCTCTTTTTCAAGGACTAGGGGAGATCGTGAGCTGGGGCAGGCGGATATTTGCTCCCTGAATCCTTCTGTTTCAACTTTTTTTGTATTATATTTGCTTGATTTACTGTGTCTATGGCACAAGGGGGCGGTGGATGGCTCCCGGGAAGTTGCCAAGGCTTTGTAAATCAGGGATATAATAAGGAATTTAGTAGGAAACGAATATGATAAAGAGGATTCTATCACTGTTGACGGTGGTTTCTGTGTTTGCTTTCTGTGCTTCAGATGCATTTGCGCAGATGACTGATGATGCTCTGATTACTTATGTGATGGAGGCGATGTCTTCGGGAAAGTCACAGGCTGAGGTTGCAAAGGAGCTGGCTGCAAAGGGAGTCAGTGTGGATCAGATCACCCGTCTTAAGTCTATGTATGATAAGGGTGGTGCAGAGCTGCCTGGAGGATCAAAGACAGCAAAAGTTATGTCAGACAGGACAAGGAAGGTGGATTTCAAACTTCTGGAGAAGGAGTTCTTTGCTCTTGACAGTCTTGCTGTTGTTGAAAAAGAGAAGGAGGTCTTCGGCAGAAGCATTTTCACCAACCATAATCTGTCTTTTGCGCCTAATGTCAACATCCCGACTCCGGCTAATTATAAGCTCGGTCCTGGGGATGAGGTCATCATCGACATCTGGGGATCAAATGAGGCTACTATCCGTCAGACCATCTCTCCTGACGGCTTCATCAACGTACCTAACCTCGGTCTCATCAGCCTTAACGGTATGACAGTGAAGAATGCTGATTCGTATCTCCGCAAGAAATTCGGAAAGATCTATCCTGTGGACGGAGAGAATCCAGAGTCAGACATCAAGCTGACCCTTGGCAACATCAGAAGCATCCAAGTAAATATACTTGGAGAAGTGGCTGTTCCGGGCACATATTCATTATCCTCATTATCAACTATCTACAATGCACTTTACTGCGCCGGTGGAGTAAGCGATGTGGGAACTCTCCGCGAGATCCGCCTTGTCCGAAACAAGAAGACTATCGCCACTGTAGACGTATATGACTTCATCCTTAACGGAAACTCTTCTGATGATGTCAAGCTTCAGGACGGTGACGTGATCATCGTGGCTCCGTACAAGCAGCTTGTGGATGTGGCAGGAAAGGTTAAGCGTCCGATGGTCTATGAGATGAAGGAAGGGGAGACAGTCCAGAACCTGATCGACTACTCTGGAGGATTTGCAGGAGACGCCTACAAGTCAAACCTTCGTCTTATCCGCCGAAACGGAGTCGAGTACCAGGTGTACACAGTGGATTCGGAAGACTTCGGAGCATTCACCCTGATGGACGGCGATTCGCTTACAGTTGAGACAATGCTTGACAGATATGCCAACAAGATCGACATTCAGGGTGCTGTCTATCGCCCGGGCGCTTACCAGCTCGGAGGCAACATCACTACAGTGTCCCAGCTCATCAGGAAGGCTGACGGCCTCAAGGGTGATGCCTTCACCAACCGTGCAATCCTCTACCGCGAGAAGGAGGACCTCACAAGGCAGATTATTCCAGTAGACATCAAAGCTCTGCTTAGTGGCAGCGCAGAGGACATCCTCCTCCAGAAGAATGACAGCCTCTATGTCTCAAGCATACACGAACTCCAGGACATCGGCCTCGTTTCACTCGAAGGTGAGGTGGCAAATCCTGGAGAGTACCCGTACGCAGAAAATATGACCCTCGAAGACCTCATTCTTCAGGCTGGAGGTCTCCTTGAATCAGCTTCGACAGTGAGAATCGATGTGAGCCGACGAATCAAGAATCCGGACAGCACAACCCAGCTGGATTCTATCGGTCAGGTCTTCACATTTGCACTCAAGGACGGCTACGCAATTGATGGTGAGCTTCTTTTCAGTCTTCAGCCATACGATCAGGTCTTTGTCCGCAGAAGCCCAGGCTACTTCGAGCAGACCCACGTGACAATCAGTGGAGAGGTGATTTTCCCTGGCAACTATGTCCTCACCCATAAGACTGAACGTATCTCAGATCTCGTGAAGAAGGCCGGAGGAGTGAACAGCTGGGCATATGTCAAGGGGGCACGACTCCAGAGAAAGATGAACGAGGATGAGAAACGAAGGGTCGAGTCGACACTCGAGGTGTTGGATTCGGCAAAGGATAGTATCAATGTCGAGAATCTGGACCTTGCAGAGTACTACTATGTCGGAATCGACCTTGAGCAGGCTCTTGCAAAACCGGGAAGCGATATGGACCTGGTACTCAGAGAGGGCGACCAGCTTTTCGTTCCTGAGTATATCAACACAGTGAAGATCTCAGGTAACGTAATGTACCCTAACACAGTGACTTACAATCCGGAGTACCTTGTTAGCGACTATGTCGAGATGGCCGGTGGCTACGGCTATCACTCGAAGAAGAGCAAGGCCTACATCATCTATATGAACGGAAACGTCACCAGGGCGCGCAAGTTCTCCAAGGATGTAATCGAGCCCGGATGCGAGATCGTGATCCCTCAGAAACGTCAGAGGGACTCGAAGCTCTCCGAGATTATGAGCATAGCGACAACATCGTCATCACTGGCGACAATGTTCGCAACCTTAGGTAATATCATAATGTCAATGAAGCCATAAAATATTATGCAAGAGAATACTAACAACATATACGAAGACGAGGGAATAGACGTCGCCGCCCTGTTCGCCAGGCTTTGGAAGCGCAGAAGACTGATCATCAAGTGCTGCGTTGCGGGTGTTGTCCTCGGACTCATCGCAGGATTCAGCATCCCTAAGACTTACAAGGCAAAGGCTGTCTTCACTCCGGAGACTCAGCAGAGAATCGGAGCCGGCGTCAGCTCCATCGCTTCTATGATGGGTGTCAGCCTTGACAACAGTATGGATGCCATCGACGTGGAGATGTATCCGGATGTGGTGGGATCGACTCCTTTCCTTTTCAATCTGCTCGACCTTCAGGTCCAGACCAAGGACGGCAAGATCGACACAACGCTCACTGAATATATCCTCAATCATCAGAAGAAAGCCTGGTGGAGCCATATAATGGCAGCTCCATTCAAACTTATTGGTCTGATTATGCCTGATAATGAAGAAGTTGAGGAGGCTGAACTCGTAATGACGAATCTGCCGAAACCGGAGCGCCGCGTAATGAAGTACCTCAGAAAGACGATCCACGTGCTCGTGGACAAGAAGACGGGAATGACATCTATGTCGATCGAGATGCAGGATCCGTACGTCGCTGCGACAGTGCTTGAGGCCGTGGTCGAGAACCTGAAGACATATGTTTCCGACTACCGTACCTCGAAGGCCCGCCAGGACGTCGAGAATCTTTCGCTAATATGCGAGGAGAGGCGTCAGGACTATTATGCCGCACAGCAGGCATATGCGAAATATACCGACGCCAACAAGAATGTCGTGCTCAACAGCACCAAGGCTGAGGCTCAGCGCCTCCAGCAGGAGATGAACCTGGCCTACCAGGTGTATTCGCAGGTCGCGACACAGCTCGAAGGTGCAAGAATAAAGGTCCAGCAGGACAAGCCGGTCTTTGCCGTGCTGGAGCCTGTGACCGTTCCATATAAGAAGTCGGCTCCAAGCAAGGCCAAGATACTGATAGTCTTCACCTTGCTGTCAGCCTGCCTCGCCGCAGCCTGGATCCTCTTCTTGGAAGACTTCTGGAAAAAGTTCAAGAATAATTTATAGCTATGAAAGGAATTGTACTCGCCGGAGGAAGCGGAACACGCCTCTATCCTATTACAAAGGGTGTCAGCAAGCAGCTGCTTCCGATCTTCGACAAGCCGATGATATATTACCCTCTGTCTGTGCTTATGCAGGCAGGCATTAAGGATATACTCGTGATTTCCACACCGTACGACCTTCCGGGTTTCCAGAGACTGCTCGGAGACGGAAGCGATTATGGCGTGAATATATCATACGCTGAGCAGCCGTCACCTGACGGCCTGGCACAGGCGTTCATCATCGGAGAAGAGTTCATCGGCGATGACAGCGTGTGTATGGTGCTGGGAGACAACATCTTCCACGGCAACGGCTTTACGCCGATGCTCGCGGAAGCGGTGAGGGCGGCAGAGGAAGATGCGATGGCTACTGTCTTCGGCTACTGGGTGAGCAACCCTCAGAGATACGGAGTCGCTGAATTCGACGAAAACGGAAAATGCCTTTCCATCGAGGAGAAGCCGACAGAGCCTAAGTCCAACTATGCTGTCGTAGGTCTTTACTTCTATCCTAACAAGGTAGTCGAGACTGCAAAGGCAGTGAAGCCGTCAGCAAGGGGAGAACTGGAGATCACATCAGTGAACCAGAAGTTCCTGGAAGACGGAGAACTTATGGTCCAGACACTTGGAAGAGGATTTGCCTGGCTTGACACTGGCACTCACGACTCGCTTTCGGAGGCTTCTACCTTTGTGGAAGTGATAGAGAAGCGTCAGGGACTCAAGATCGCCTGCCTCGAGGAGATCGCATACCGTCAGGGATGGATCGACGCGCAGAAGCTTGAGGAGCTGGCACAGCCGATGATAAAGAACCAGTACGGCCAGTACCTTATGAGCCTTATCAAGAAATAAGACATATGGATTTCAAAAGGAATATAGTGATAACCGGAGGTGCGGGATTCATCGGCAGCCACGTCGTGCGACTGTTCGTGAAGAACTATCCCGACTACCGCATAATCAACGTCGACAAGCTGACCTATGCCGGCAACCTCGCGAATCTCAAGGATATAGAGGATTGCCCAAACTACGTCTTCATCAAGGCAGACATATGCGACTTCGAGAAGATGCTGGAGATTATGGCAGACTACAAGGTCGACGGAATAATCCATCTTGCGGCGGAGACCCACGTGGACCGTTCGATCAAGGATCCGTTCACATTTGCAAAGACCAATGTCCTCGGTACGCTTTCGCTCCTGCAGGCAGCCCGCCACACCTGGGAATCCCTGCCTGAAAAATACGAGGGCAAGAGATTCTACCACATAAGCACAGACGAGGTCTACGGAGCCCTCGAACTGGATTCTCCTGAGGGCGAGGCCCCATATGGAACAGAATTCTTCAGGGAGACTACCAAATACGATCCCCACAGTCCGTACTCAGCGTCAAAGGCGTCGTCAGATCATTTCGTCAGGTCTTTCCACGACACCTATGGTATGCCTGTGGTAGTGACGAACTGCTCGAACAACTACGGCCCATATCAATTTCCAGAGAAACTTATCCCATTGTTTATCAATAATATAAGAAAGGGTAAACCCCTCCCTGTCTACGGAAAGGGAGAGAATGTTCGTGACTGGCTGTATGTAGAGGACCACGCAAGGGCTATAGACCTGATCTTCCATAAGGGTGAAACAGCCCAGACCTACAACATCGGAGGATTCAACGAGTGGAAGAACATAGACCTGATCAAGGTGATGATTGCAACAGTAGACCGTATCCTTGGAAATCCTGAGGGTCACAGCCTCGGTCTCATTACCTATGTGACTGACCGCGCCGGCCACGACCTGAGGTATGCCATAGACTCGTCAAAACTCCACAATGAACTCGGATGGGAGCCGTCCCTCCAGTTCGAGGAAGGTATAGAGAAGACTGTGCGCTGGTACCTCGACAACCAGGACTGGATGGACGAAGTCACATCAGGGGACTACCAGAAGTACTACGAGGAAATGTATTCGAAACGTTAAGTGAATGAGGCTGAAGGAGACATCGATAAAAAGGAATTTTGTGTATAAAAGCATACTGACAGTGTCAGGCTATCTGGTTGCTTTTATCCTATTTCCGTATGTCTCGCGCATTCTCGGAGTGTCAAATGTCGGACTTGTCAACTTTGTCGACAACACTCTCCAGTACTTCCTTCTCTTTGCTTCAATGGGAATCAATGTCTTGGGAGTCAGAGAGATAGCAAGGGTTAAGGATAACCTTCAAGAAAGAAACAAGGTCTTCTCCAACCTTATCGGAGTGAACCTCCTGTTCACTCTTCTGACCTTGGTGGCGTATTTCATTATAGTCTCATTTTCGCCTCAGCTGAGCCAGTACAAGGAACTTTTCTACACAGGCTCTGCCAAGATTCTGTTCACGGCCTTCCTCATCGAATGGTTCTACACCGGTCTTGAGGATTTCAGGTATATAACCATAAGGTCTGTTGCTGTAAAGCTCCTGTATGTCCTTTCAATATTCCTCCTTGTCAGGGGACCGCAGGATTATGAGATATATTTCTACCTCACTGTGGCGATGACGGTGGTCAATGCCGTGATCAACCTCCTTCACGCGCGAGGCTATGTGAAGGTGGACTTCAAAGAGGTCTTCAATTTCAGATACATCCGTCAGAACATCACTTTGGGCATATATTCGGTGATGACTTCTATGTACCTGACATTCAATGTGATGTACCTTGGCCTTGTGACAGATAATGTGCAGGTGGGCTACTACACCACAGCCTATAAGCTCTACACTGTCGTGCTTGGATTTTTCTCGGCCTTCACTTCTGTGATGCTTCCGAGGATGAGCGCCCTTGTGTCGGAGGAGCAGACAGACCGTTTCAAGAGACTGGTGTCCAAGTCCTTCTCAGCAATGTCTATGTTCAGTATGCCGCTTATCCTTTGCAGTCTTGTGATGGCGCCTCAGATAGTTGCTGTCCTTGCAGGTCCAGGCTATGAAGGAGCTGTGCTTCCGATGAGGATCATAATGCCGGCCGTACTCTTTGTTGGTGTAGCCCAAGTCCTTGCCTTGCAGATACTTATGCCTATGCAGAAGGAGAAGGTCCTTCTTGCAGCCTCCGTGGCAGGAGCTGTTGTTGCGGTGATTGTGAATATGCTTTCGGTGAAAGCTCTCCAGGGCGTAGGCTCGGCCATTGTCCTGCTCTGCTCGGAGTTCGTGGTGACGATGGTATATGTCATATACATATATAGAAATAAGATTGTTGCGCTGCCTTGGGGGGAGGTTCTGAAGAACCTTCTGGTGTCCCTTCCTAGCGTGGCGGTCGCTTTTATATGCGCTATATACCTTGAAAACGAATATATATCCCTCGGCGTCGGGGTTGTTGCCGCTGTGCTTGTCTGGGCGGTGATGATGGCGGCGTTCAGACGTGAAACCCTTATGGACGTAATCGGCAGAAGAAGATGAAGGCTGTGATATTCATATTGTTCTTTGTCGTTGCTTTCGCCTATCTGTGCGAGAGGGGAGAGATGCGTCCGAAACGTTCAAAGGCCTGGCTCATCATCCTGTGGCCTGTGCTGGTAGCCATCGCTGCCTTCCGTTCACCTCTTATGCCGGACTACGAGAATTATGAGCTGTTCTTCCATTTCGGAAATGCCAGATTCGAGACAGGATTTGTGACTGTGACGGAGTGGATCAAGGCTTTGGGAGGAGGGCTGCATTTCTTCCTTGCATTCTTTGCCGGTGTGTCTATTGCTTTGAAATTCACTGCGATAGACAAGATGACAAAGCTTGTGCTCGGCTCGCTGCTGGTTTATATATCCAATATTTATATACTCCACGACCTTATCCAGATGAGGTGTGCCATCGCTTCGGGGCTGATGCTGCTGGCGGTATATTTCTCGGTGGAAAAGAAATGGGTGTGGTTCGCCATATGCTTTGTCGTGGCCTTCCTTTTCCATTATTCTGCCCTTGCCTTTGTGTTCATACTTTTCCTGAACACTCAGAAGCCGCGCAAGCTTCTTTTTGCCGGCCTCATTGCAGTGTCCTATGCGCTTGCGCTCGCCGGTACGACCTTCGGTTCGCTGGTCGGGCTGTTGCCGCTGGAGTTCGTGCAGGACGCCCTGGCGATGTACCAGGACAATATATATGAGGAAATAAACATATTCAATGCACTGCAGCTGCTGAGAGTTGCGCTGTGCTTCTACCTCTTGTATTTCATTGACACAATCAGCCGCCACAACCGTTTTGCTGTGCTGCTGCTGAAGATATACGCGGTCTCGCTGAGCTGCCTTGTGCTGTTCTCGGACCTGCCGGTCCTCGCTTTCCGCATAAGCGAGCTCCTGCTCGTGGTGGAATTCATCATTGTTCCGATGATGTACTACACTGTGAAAGGAACTGAGATTGTAAGAAAGCTGCCAGTAGTGGCGGTTTCGGCAGTCATATTGATACTGAACGTAACTAAAGCGGCGTTGCTGGTTTAACGATATTGAGACCTTCAATTAATAAACTTTTCATCGCTTGCGAAACTTGTGTATGGATGTTTCTGTTATCATAGTCAATTATTGCACTGCAGGCCTTGTGGCTGAGGCGGTGGAGTCGGTTGTGCGCCTGACGCAGGGTGTCTCTTATGAGGTGCTCGTCGTCGACAACGCATCTCCGGATGGCTCAGGGGCGGAACTCCAGACCAGATATGCCGGAAGCGGGGTTGTGAAGGTGATCCTCTCCGAGAAGAATCTCGGTTTCGGCGGTGCCAATAATCTTGGTTTCAGCCAGGCGCGAGGCAGAAACATATTCCTCCTGAATCCTGACACGGTACTGCTAAATGATGCTGTCTCTGTCCTTTCCCAGTATCTTGATGATAATGAGGGGGGCGGCGTGTGCGGCGGCAATCTTTTTACTGCAGAAGGACAGCCTGCTTCGTCATTCAAGAGACTGTTCCCGTCTGTGTCGGCCGAACTCAGCAGCCTTATGTGTCATATTCCTGAAAGACTCTGCTATGGCCGTAATGTGACCTTCAACCACACTGGTCGCGACCTGGATGTCGCCTTCATTGTGGGTGCGGACCTTATGATAAGAAGGACTCTTGCCGAGCAGCTGGGGCTCTTCGACACCTCCTTCTTTATGTACTACGAGGAGACCGACCTGTGCAGAAGGGTAAAGGACCTTGGCTATGCCGTACGCTCGGTTCCGGCTGCAAGGATATGTCATCTCGAGGGCAAGAGCATCTCGAACCTCGACCGTAAGGCGGAGATCAATTTCAGGAGCAGAAGTATATATATGAATAAACACCACGGCCCTGCCTATGTGGGATTGTGCGATCTTATATTCCGGATTTCGGTGAATCTCAGGCTTTTGGTCCTGACCTTGTCGGGAGGAAACAAGACGTACTGGAGGACAATGAAGAAAATGTTTGCCAAGCGATGAAAGTACTTCACATCATACCATCTATGGAGATCGGAGGGGCACAGAGACTCCTTTCCGACCTGCTTCCTTTGCAGATGAAGCAGGCCGATGTGACCTTACTTGTCTTCAAGTCCGTGAACAATGCTCTTGTGGACAAGCTCGTGGAGGCAGGTGTCAAGGTCATCAGCCTGGAAGTGAAGAATGTATATAATCCTTTGATAATATTTAAGTTAAAGAAATATATTAAAGGATATGACGTGGTGCACGTCCATCTTTTCCCGGCTCTGTACTGGGTGGCTTTCGCTTCTGGCAGTGTAGAGGGAAAGCTCATCTTCACGGAGCATTCGACATCGAATTCCCGAAGGGGAAAGAGGTGGCTGCTGCCGTTGGAGAGGCTGGTGTACGGGAAGTATTCTGAGGTGGTGTCCATAAGTCCACAGACAAGGACTGCCTTGAACCTCTGGCTGGGAAGGGAATGCAGCAGGGAAGTGATACTCAACGGAATCAATGTCGAATCCTTTGCCGGAGCAGCTTCCGGTGTTCAGTCTTCCGGCAGTATCGTGATGGTGTCCAGATTTGCTCCGTCAAAGGACCAGGAGACGGTGATAAGGGCTATGCGCTACATCGACGCGGATGTGAGACTGAAGTTTGTCGGCGACGGGCCTCTTATGGCTAAGAACATTGAGCTGGCTGAGTCGCTCGGTCTTGCCCACAGGATAGATTTCATAGGAGCTGCAGATGATGTGGCAAGATATATTGCAGAGGCTAAGGTCGGAGTCCAGTCTTCTCATTGGGAGGGCTTCGGACTTACTGCAGTGGAGATTATGGCCTGCGGAAGGCCTGTAGTCGCTTCCGACGTACCAGGCCTTAAACAGGTCGTGCAGGATGCCGGGCTGCTGTTCAAGGCTGGTGATCCGGAAGAACTTGCCCGCACTGTGAACTCCTTGCTTGGGGATGAGCAGCTGTACTTGCAGACTGCCCGCAGCTGTGCTGAACGCGCTGCGGAATATGATATAAAGAAGACAGCAGAAGGTTACTGGAGGGTGTATAATGGCTAAATTGTTCATCATAGTGAATCAGGACAGCTTCTTTCTGTCCCATCGCAAGCCTGTGGCTCAAGCGGCCCTCTCTCAGGGCTATGATGTGACCATCGTAGCCCAGGACACAGGCCGCTCGGCAGACATCAGGGCACTTGGACTTGGTTTTGTGGACCTTCCTATAGACAAGGCCGGTGTGAATCCTGTCAAGGAAGCTTCCACATTCTGGTTCCTCTACCGTCTCTTCCGTCAGGAGAAGCCGGACATAGTGCATAATGTAGGACTTAAGGCCATCCTCTGGGGAGGTCTCGCAGCCCGGCTTGCAGGTGTCAGGGGAATAGTGAGTGCGGTGAGCGGACTGGGAGTCCTGTTCTCGCCGGATTATCAGCGTCAGGGATTGAGAAAGGCAGTGACATCGGTGCTGAGATATATTCACAGAAAGGAAGGAGTCTGCTGCATATTCCATAATATGGAGGACCGTGAGGTCCTGCTTCAGGCTGGAGTCGTGACTGAGGCACAGTGCTTCAGGACTATGGGTTCTGGCATAGACCTTAATGAATATGACTACTGCCCGGAACCTTCGGAAGGAAAGATACACGTCCTTTTCACCGCCAGGATGGTGGAGGACAAAGGAGTGCTGGTCCTGATTGACGCAGCTTCCAGACTGAAGGAGGAATTCGGAGAATCAGTCGACTTTCTCCTCTGCGGAGGTCTTGACACCAATCCGAATGCCATAACAAAGGAGCAGCTCGAGTCACTTTGTGACGGAACTTACATAAAATGGCTCGGAATGAGGAGCGATGTGCTCAAACTCTTGAGAGAAAGTCATATTTTTGCATTTCCTTCCTATTACAAGGAGGGTTTGCCCAAATCCTGCATAGAGGCAGCGGCTGTCGGAAGACCGGTGGTGACCTGTGACTCTACGGGATGCAGAGATGCGGTTGAAGACGGCGTTACAGGTTTTCTGGTGCCGGTGAAGGACAGCGAGGCTCTGGCTGAGCGACTGCGCTGGCTGATCACTCATCCGCAGGAAAGAAAGATGATGGGAGAGGCCGCCCGTGCCTTCGCGGAAAAGACCTTCTCCATCAAGGAAGTTGTTGATATACATATGGATATATATAGGAGGGTCTCAAGATGAAAATCCTTGTGACGGGAGCCGCAGGCTTCATAGGTTCAGCACTTATGCGCGAGCTTGCCCGCAGGGGCGACTCGGTTGTGGGTCTGGACAATATAAATGACTATTACGATGTTCGTCTCAAATACGGACGTCTGGCTTTGTGCGGGTTTGACGTGTCTGCGGGTCAGCTGCCGTGGGGTGAGATGCAAGCAAGCACTCTTCCCGGTTGCAGGTTCATAAGAATGGGCATTGACGACAAGCCTGCATTGGACGCCCTCTTTGCCTCAGAAAAGTTCGACGCTGTCCTGAATCTTGCCGCTCAGGCGGGTGTAAGGCATTCGATATCAAATCCATACGATTATCTTCAGAGCAATGTCGCAGGCTTTCTCAATGTCCTTGAAGCCTGCCGGCACAATGGCGTGAAGCACCTTGTCTTTGCGTCGTCAAGCTCTGTCTACGGACTTAATTCCCAGGTTCCTTACAACGAGGCAGACCGCACAGACACTCCTGTGAGCCTCTATGCGGCAACCAAGAAATCCAATGAGCTGATGGCCCACAGCTATGCGTCCCTCTATGGAATCCCTTGCACCGGCCTTCGCTATTTCACTGTATATGGCCCTTGGGGACGTCCTGATATGTCACCTATGCTCTTCGCTGACGCGATCACGGAAGGCAAGCCTCTGAATGTCTTCAATCACGGTGATATGATCCGCGATTTTACCTATATCGACGATGTCGTGGAAGGGACAATCAGGGTACTGGACAACCCTCCTGCTGCGGATGGGGTTCCGTACCGTCTCTTCAACATCGGCTGCTCGACTCCTGTCAAGCTTATGGACTTCATCGCGGAGCTTGAAGATGCTCTTGGAAAGGAGGCTGTCAAGAATATGCTTCCTATGCAGCCGGGCGATGTCTATCAGACAAATGCCGACACTGCAAGGCTTGAGGCGGCCGTCGGTTACCGGCCTCATATATCCCTTCACGAGGGTATCGGACATTTTGTCCAGTGGTACCTCTCGGATAAGAACCCTTTAAGGTAATGTGTTAAAGAACAGTAAGTTATGGATTTCAGTATTCTCTGGTATATTCCTGTGTTCCTGGTGAGCCTCACTTTTGTGGCTGTGGTGATTCCTGCCATTGTGCGTACGGCTTCCAGGATCCATCTGTACGACTCTCAGGATGAGAGGAAGGTACATCAGGGGGACATCCCTCGCCTTGGCGGCATATCCTTTCTTCCTGCCATCCTTTTCACCCTCCTGACAGTCATCGCTGTGATGACGCGCTTCCTGCCGTCGGAGTTCCAGGTTACCTACAGACCTATAACCGAGCTTATGATGTGTGCTGCCGGATGTGTGCTGCTGTATCTGACCGGCATTATGGATGATGTCATCGGAGTGAGCTACAGAAGCAAGTTCGTCATACAGATCATCGCGGCTTCGCTGATCTGCAGTACAGGACTTTTCATAACTGACCTGAACGGCATATTCGGAATCCACCATATCCCTGCGCTTGTCGGTATTCCTCTTACTCTGGTCATTATCGTGCTGGTCATCAATTCGATAAACCTCATTGACGGCATTGATGGTCTCGCTTCGGGTCTGTGTATTATTGGCGGCGTGGGTTATGCGTTGATGTTCAACAGGTTGTCTATGAGTATGAACCTCGTGCTGGCTGCTTCTATGTTGGGCGTGCTGGTGATGTTCTATATCTATAACACCCTTGGAAAGCCGGGAATCTCGAAGATATTTATGGGAGACACAGGGTCGCTGACGATGGGATATATCCTTGCTTTCTTCGCTGTGAAGCTGTGCTGCTTCAACGACTTCCGTCCGACCGAGACCATCGTGAGCCAGGAACTTTTCGTATATTCCATTTCTGTCATACTTATTCCGGTGCTTGATGTTTTCCGTGTCTTCTTCTCGCGTGTCAGGGACGGTAAGAGTCCTTTCCATCCGGACAAGAGGCACATCCACCACAAGTTCCTTGCGCTGGGTTTCACTATGCGTCAGGCAAGGTGGACCATCTTCGGAATCTCTCTGTTTTTCTGGGTGGTAAATGTCGTGATGTCCCTTGTGCTTCATTGGAACATCAATATTGTCATTGCAGTGGACATCCTTCTTTGGGTGCTTGTGAATGTTGCTCTTTCTAGGAGGATAGCCAAGTAGGGTATGGAGGTTGAAAAGAATATACAGGACGTGTTTCTATCCTTGCTCCGGAGTGCTCTGTGGGGAGTTCCGGCACAGATTCCGGATGGCTTTTCCGACTGGAGATCTGTGGCCGTGCTTGCTAAGTCGCAGTCGGTCTTAGGGCTTGTGGGTGAGGAACTTATGTCTTGCAGCGCGCCTAAGGAACTAAAGGCTAAAGTGCGTACTATGGTGATGCGTACCGTGATGACTCACGCCAAGCTCAACTCTGTCCTGGCTGAGGTGACGGCTGCTCTTGAAAAGGGCGGCGTGCCTTCGGTTCTCTTGAAGGGGCAGGGCATTGCGGCCTACTATCCCAAGCCTGAGCTCCGTCAGTGCGGTGACATCGACCTGTATGTCGGTCAGAAGGAGTATGCCCGCAGCTATGAGATACTTCGTCAGACTGGAGCCTCTATGGAGGATCCCAAGGCGCTGACAGTCGGCAAGCACTATCACGCCTCTTATGGCCAGGTGGAGGTAGAGGTCCACAGATATACCGAAGTCTATCCGTTCCGGAAATATGACGACGTCTATCAGAAGGCGTCGGATGCCGGAATGACGGAGGGGCTTGTCCCGATGTCATTCGGCGGCGTCACAGTAGCCACGCCGGAGGATACCTTCAATGCATTCTTCATCTTCAGCCATCTCTTCCATCATTTCCTCACAAGCGGAATCGGCCTCAGGCAGTTCTGTGACTGGATGATGCTCTTGAGCGCAAGAAAGGAAGAAATAGACCACGAAAGGCTGGCAAAGATACTGACTGATATGGATATGATGAAGCCGTGGCAGGCCTTCGGCTGTGTGCTCGTGGAGCACCTCGGCCTCCCTGCTTCAGACTTCCCGTTCTATGATCCTGCAGAGAACTCCCGTGTGGAAAAAATCCTCTCCAGAGTCCTCTCCGAGGGCAACTTCGGCCAGGAAAGAGATGTCGTGACCAAGCGTGGCCGCTCCTACCTTCTGAACAAGATCCGCTCCTTCCTCGGCCACATCACCCGCACCACAGTCCTCCTGCGTCTCTTCCCCCGCCAGGCCCTCCGCCAATTCTGCCACACCCTCACCTCCGGCCTCACCAAAACAAAGAACGGTCTATAATCTTTGCACGAGTGCCTTTCCCAACCTTAGGCGAACGGTCTCTAATCTTTGCACGAGTGCCTTTCCAAACCTTAGCGAACGGTCTATAATCTTTACACGAGTGCCTTTCCAAACCTTAGGCCACGCCAATCTGCCTCTCAGTGCATATTTGATCGATTCGCGTGGCCTAAGGTTTGGCTTTGAACTAAAGATGTCCCTTATAGTGTCATTGGAGTGCGATGGTCGTGACTTAAAGGCGTGCCCTGGTTCCGGCCGACCGTGCTGCCGCTGGAAGAAAGCTGGTTCCGGCCGACCGTGCTGCCGCTGGAGGAAAACGGCTCCTCCCATACAAAAGACGAAACGGCAAGTTGTTGTAATCCAGTGACTTACAGAAAATCACCTGCTCCAAATGACGCAGGTGATTCACTATAAAGCACTATGCGTCAGTGTTTTACTGGTCACAAATAGACTAGTTTCAGTGTGTCCGTGACTTGCTAAATGAGGTGGGAGAAATGCTCTACCAATCTCTATTTTTATTATCTTTGTTGTTTGGATGAATCTTACTGACTTGTCAGTAAGGCTAAATTTATGGAAATGGGATTTTTGAAATTCAACAGGAAGAGGGCAGAGGTGAAGCCTTCGATGAGAAGGAAGCTTTTCCTGAGCCTCGGCTCTCTCGCAGCGATCCTCCTTTTGTCGGGAGTGATTTCGATTATAGAGTACAGAAGAATGAGTGACTATGTGTCAGAGCTCATTGCTGCTAACATAAAGAGTATCAACCTTTCACAGAAACTCGCAGACCTTACTCAGGAGTATAACGACCAGATGCTGGCCGTAGTTGTCCAGAACGACATCTCGATGATGCCGGACTTCCAGCTGGACTACTTCAACGCCCAGTCCGACTCGCTCAGGAACTCATTCACTTCTCAGAAGATGCTTCACAAGGTGGACTCTGTCGTGACTTCCTTCGATGCCTTTATGAAGACTTCCCTCAAGTTTGACGAAGTCTTCCTTGCTGACAGTGTGGACACCGGCGAGTGGTTCTTCGGAAGCCTCCAGCCACGCTACACCAAGCTCCGCACCGATCTTCAGTCGCTCAATGAAGTCATCCACGAGGAACTCCAGAAGAACTCTTCTGACTTTGATGCAGGATTCTATAGGAGTATCATCCCTGGCGTGGTGTCTGTCGGAGCAGGTCTTCTCCTGATCGTCCTTCTCCTGTTTTTCACGATGTCATACTATGTGAAGCCGATCTACAGAATCTCAGACGGCATAGACAGCTACAGAGCTTCTTCGCGCCGTCACGTCTATGAATTTGACGGAGACGACCAGCTTGCCAACATCAATTCCGGAGTTACGGAACTGATCGAAGAGAACATAGAACTTAAGAAAAGGATCAAGGCCCTTCGCGATGAACGTAAAGGCAATATCGATTAATATAGGCAAGGCCCTCCTTGTCAGCGCCTTGTTTATGTTCCTGTCTCTGATCGTTTCGATCATTGACGGGCTTGACGCTGCGTTTTCACCTTTGCTCATCAGTCTGATAATCACACTTCTGGTGGGCTCTTTCCCTTTCATATTCGTAAAGAGCCATCAGCCTTTGAGCCTGAAGGACGGTTTTCTGACCATAGTCCTGTCCTGGCTTCTTTCTTTCATATTCGGAATGATGCCGTACGTGCTGTTCGGAGGTGAATTCACCATCATCAATGCCTGGTTCGAGAGCGTTTCCGGCTACACTACCACCGGTTCGACTATTCTCAATGACATCGAAGCGCTGCCACGAAGCCTTATCTTCTGGCGTTCGTCAACCCACTTTATCGGTGGTCTGGGAGTAGTTGTCTTCCTCCTTCTTGTCATTCCCTCTGCCAGTCCTTACCGACTTAAACTCACCCAGATGGAGATGTCTTCACTTTCAAAGGAAGGCTACAGGTACAGCTCCTCGAAGACAATGCTCATCATCACAGGTGTCTATCTTACCCTTGCAGTGACTGCCCTTCTCTCACTCTGGGCAGCGGGAATGTCCTTCTTCGATGCACTGAACCACGCATTCAGTATTGCAGCAACAGGAGGATTCAGCACAAAGAACCTTTCGATAGCCGGCTTTGACTCGGAACTCATAAACTTCATTGTGCTGATCTTTATGATCATCTGCGCAATGCACTTCGGCTACCTCTACGCCGCATTCGCGACCCGTTCGCTCAAGCCGTTCAACAATTCGGTCACAAAGTACTACTTCATCTCCATAGCAGTGTGCTCAGTGGCTACAATGATATGCCTGATGACAGAAGGAGGCTATCAGTCCTGGGGCAGGGCAGCAATGGATTCGGTGTTCACCATCGTGAGTTATATGTCTACGGCCGGTTTCGCCATATGCGACAATGCCTCGTGGCCGTGGCTTGCCGGTGTGATACTCCTTTTCGTGTCGTTCCAGTGCGGTTGTGCGGGCTCTACAACCGGAGGTATCAAGGTCGACAGAATCGTCATTGCCTATAAGGCCTTTGTCGGAGAGCTCCGTCACAGGGTTCATCCGACTTCCGTCACACGCTCAAGGATGGGAGGTCAGATGCTTTCGGACAAGACCGTCAAGCCGGTGCTTATGTATATAGTCATATATTTCCTTGCCGCTGTCGTGTCGATATTTGCCGTTATGCTCTGCGGCGTCGATCCCGAGACGTCGGTGTCGGGCGTGATCGCTTCTATAGGCAGTGTCGGTCCGGGTCTTGGCGAACTTGGCGCGCTGGACAATTATTCGGCGCAGCCGGCTATGGCCAAGTTCATATATGCCTTTGATATGTTCCTCGGCCGTGTCGAGATCTATCCTGTCCTTGTGGCAGTGTCGATGATTTTCGGGAGGGACAGACGATGAGCAGAACAGACTTTCTTTATTCGGGTTTCGTTTCCCGCCTTCAGTTCGAGCCGACATCCTGTCAGGAATCCCTTCTGAGGAAGGTTTCGGATTTTGTGACCGGAGATGATGAAGACATCCTCGTGGTAAACGGCTATGCAGGAACAGGTAAGACCACCGCAATAGCCTCAGTGATAGCCACTTTAAAGGAATATAAGATAAAATGCGTCCTGCTGGCGCCGACCGGAAGAGCCGCGAAGGTCCTTTCGTCGTATGCGTCGCAGCCGGCATATACAATTCATAAACATATATACCGACAGAAATCTGTCGGAGGCGACGGCTTCGGCCAGTTCTCGCTTGCTCCGAACAAGGACAAGGACACGCTCTTTGTGGTCGATGAGGTCTCTCTGATCGGCATTGATGCAGGGCAGCAGCAGTCTACGACAGCATTCGGATCTGGCAATCTTCTTGAAGACCTCATTACGTTTGTCAGGAACGGAGCAGGATGTAAGGTCATTCTGATAGGAGATGCGGCTCAGCTGCCTCCTGTGGGCCTGGATGCCAGCCCGGCGCTCCTGCGTGAGTATATGACTATGATGGGAGGAACCGTCTTTGCGGAACTCACCACTGTTGTCCGTCAGCAGCGCGAGTCGGGCATTCTGTACAACGCCACGGGCATAAGGCAGATGATAGCCGAGCTGGAGTGCGGTCCGGGAGTTATGGATATATGCGATCTGGGCTTGGAAACAGCTCCTTTCGATGATATTGAGAGAATAAGTGGAGGAGAGCTGATCGAGAAGATCTCCGATGCCTATGCCAAATACGGTGAAGATGAAACGATCGTGCTCTGCCGTTCCAACAAAAGGGCCATCAAATACAATCTGGGCATACGTTCCACAGTCCAGTTCAAGGAAGAAAGACTGGTGCGTGACGACAAGCTTATGATAGTCAAGAACTGCTACCAGTTCGTGGATGACATCAAGGAGATGGACTACATAGCCAACGGAGACATTGCAAAGCTTCAGAAGATCTCAAAGTTTGAGGAAAGGTACGGCCTTCATTTCGCTGAGGCCCGCATCTCATTCCCGGACTATGATGATCAGGAGATCGTGGCGAAGGTCATACTTGATACTCTCGAGTCAGAAAGCGCCTCCCTTACATATGAGCAGTCCAATATGCTCTATCAGGGTGTGAATGAGGACTATGCACACATCACGACAAAGAAGAAGAGGTACGAAGCTGTGAGGGAAGACAAGTACTACAATGCCCTCCAGCTCAAATATGCAAATGCCATAACCTGCCACAAGTCCCAGGGAGGACAGTGGAAATGTGTCTTTGTGGACAATCCGTTCTGGCAGGAAGACCTTACGGTCGATGACCTGAAATGGCTCTACACAGCCATAACCAGAGCAACCGAAAAGGTCTACCTGGTCAACTTCAAAGATGAACTTTTTGCAGAATAAACCCTGTCAATTCGAGCGCCCGCAGGGCGTCGAGAAATCTGTATGAATATAAAAATAAACAATATGAAACGTATCGTAACCCTCGTACTTTTATGCCTCGGCCTCAGCGCCGCCGCCCAGGAGTTCAACGCCATTCCTCGTGCCTGGAAATGGGTGTCCTCAGATAAGGTAGCATTTACCTATAACGGCCTCTACACTGACAGTTCTGCCTTTGTGATCAATGCCCGCAGCGGCAAAAAGACCGAGGGCGTGAAGTATCCGGCAAAGTATGTCGGCTTCCCGGTGCGTCCGGAAGGGGCAGTTAATATGACCTATTCCCCTGACTCTACCCGTATCGCCTTCACCCGCGACAACGACCTTTATGTGGTAGACATCGCTACAGGTGCGGAGAAGAGACTGACCTATGATGGTTCTGATGTCATCCTGAACGGTTATGCTTCGTGGGTGTACTATGAGGAGATCTTCGGCCGCTCTTCAAACTACAGGGCCTTCTGGTGGTCTCCTGACAGCAAGAGGATAGGTTTCTACAAGTTCGACAATTCAAAGGTTCCGATGTTTCCTATCTATTCTGCATTTGCCAATCCGTCGGGTGCTGCCTCGCAGTCGCAGAGCCCGAGAGTGACAGACCTGTCACTCGGCGGCTCGCTCAGCGAGACAAGGTACCCGAAGGCAGGCCAGACCAATCCGGAGGTGAAGATCGGTATCGTGGAAGTGAGCTTCTCTCCGATCGGAACTCCTATCAAGTGGGCTGACTTCGATCCTAAGGAGGACCAGTATTTCGGCATCCCTTTCTGGGGCCCAGACAGCCAGGAGTTCTTCGTTGCAAGAATGCCGCGTCTGCAGAACACTATGGACCTGTACAGCGTAAATGCCAAGACAGGAGCCAAGAAGCACATCTACCACGAGACTTACAAGACCTGGCTGAACTGGATCGATTCACCAGTATTCACAGACAAGGGACTCTATATGGTCCGCGATTTCGAGACCGGATGGCAGCAGATATATTTCCTTTCTTACGACGGAAAGACCTTCCGCAGGCTCACCAGCGGCACAAACTGGTCGATGACAGTACTGCGTGTGGACGAGAAGAGGGGAGAGGTCTACTTTACAGCAAAGCGTGATGCTTCTGTGCGCCAGGCCCTGTACAAGGTGGACAGAAACGGAGTCATCAGGTCTCTGACCGACCCTGCTTACAATGTCCAGTCGGTGTCGTTTTCGCCTGACGGAAAGTATTTTGTGGCGGCATATTCAAATGTTACCACTCCGACTCGTGTCGGTATATTCCCGACTTCGGGTGGCGTTGTTTCAAAGGGACATAATGGCCTGATCGCTGAGGCGAACCTCGCGACTGCGAGCTCGGCTTACAAGCCGAGAGTGGTTGCGGATATGCAGGGACCGGACTACGACGAATCCAAGTACGCCCTTGGTCAGCTTGTGCATATGAAGACCTCTGACGGCTTCACCCTCCCGGCGATGATCGTCTATCCGAAGGACTTCAATGAGACAAAGAAGTACCCGGTACACGTGGATATATATGGAGGTCCTGATACACCTCTCGTACGCGACCGTTGGGTGACTCCGACAGCTGCAAACCAGTGGTACTCGGAAAACGGTATCATTCAGATTACTGTCGACCCTCGCGCCGGTGGCCACAATGGCCGAGAAGGTCTGGATATGATCTACCGCCAGCTTACCGTCAACGAAGTGAAGGACTTCTGCGAATGGGCAGATTGGCTTCAGTCAATGCCGTTCGTGATCGACGACAAGATCGGTGTGGAAGGCTTCTCGTTCGGAGGTACAATGACTTGTATGCTCCTGATGCAGGCCCCTGAAAAGTTCCACTACGGCATAGCCGGCGGCGGTGTCTACGACTGGGCCCTCTACGACTCCCACTACACCGAGCGCTATATGGACACCCCTCAGAACAACCCTGAAGGCTACTCCATCTCCCGCGTCCTGAACTACGTCGAGGGCTACCCGACAGACTACACTTCCAATGTCATTTCTAGCGAGGCCTCAAGCCGAGTCGAGAAATCTGTCCTTCCAGTAATGCTCAAACTAACTCACGGCACCGGCGATGACAACGTCCATCACCAGAACACCCTCCAGCTCCTGGACGCCCTCCACCGCCACGGCAAACGCTTCGACTTTATGATCTACCCAGACGGAATGCACGGCTACCGCGGCTACCAGGGCACCCACTTCCAGAACGCCAACAACGCCTTCTGGCTCCAGTATCTGAAAAACGAATAGCTTGATTCCGAAATGCATTGATTCGCGCACAGCCACACTCGAAATCGCTGTGACCGGGAATCTCATATCAATAGCCAAACCTTAGGCCACGCCAATCGTGCTCTCAGAGCATCTAAGGCACATTCGTGTGGCTTAAGGTCGGCCGCGAATGACCTCAGGCCACGCCAATCTGCCTTAGAAGTACCTGAGAGCCAAACTGGCGTGGCCTAAGGTTTCGCGGAACCGCTGCCGCACTTGCTGTTTATCTGCTAAACTCGTAATTTTACACAGAGAAATCGGAAACCTTTAGCTGTATTAAATGTAAAAAACAGGCAACCCGATAGTACTTTTTGAGTGAAATTGCATCTTATTAGTGAATAATATGTAATTTTACTGAGCTATGAGACGATTTATTATACTGATGGCCATTGTGCTTCCTGTGCTTTCTTCGTGTTCCATAATGAAGTTTTATTCTGTTGAGGAGGAATATAACAAGGCGTGGGTCGGCAAAACTTATTCCGAGATTGTGAGGCATTTCGGAGCTCCTGACCGTGTGGAGTTTGACGGCAGGGACGGAAGCATACTTGTGTATGAGGATTTCACAACTACCACCAGTACAGATGTCGACACCCATTTCGGCTATTTCGATCCGGATTATGAAACCAAGGTCACAAGGGACAAGCATTACACCCATTTCTTTATAGATGTAGACTCCCGGTGCTATCTTGTAAAGAGCAACAGAGTGGAAATGGACGAGAAGTCCAAAAGTAACCTGTTAAAAGCCCTGGTAGGCACCTGGGGCGCAGGACTGCTGATACCTTTGGCATTCGGAATCTCAATGTCTATATAAACCTAGAATATGAACCTTATAAAACCCTTGATATGAAACGATTTCTAACCTTAATAGCTGCCGTGGTACTCGGCGCAATGACCCTTTCCGCACAGACAGATCTTTCCTATAAGGAATGGTCTGACGGTCCGCTTACTTCAGACGATTTTTCAAAGAGAAGAGGAGCGGAAGATATTGTGGGACAGGTTTACACCGGTATTGAGGTCAATGCTGGTGACTGGGAGAAAATCAACTGGAACACCCGTGTGAAGAGGGTGAAATCCAAGGCAATCTTCGATCCTATCCGTTCCTGGATCAGGACTGACACATTGACTGATCAGGGTCTGAGATACGGTCAGCTCATCTTTGATGCAACAGAGGTGACAAGAAGACAGATGCAGAACCATCTGACAGGTGATGAATATTCGGCAGATTATTTTAGCGTCATCAAAAGATATGGA
This sequence comes from Bacteroidales bacterium, assembly GCA_017560825.1. Lineage (GTDB taxonomy): Bacteria > Bacteroidota > Bacteroidia > Bacteroidales > UBA932 > Cryptobacteroides. The sequence continues at coordinate 23,317 of JAFZED010000044.1, forward strand.
GATATTGTAGAGGCCCGTACTGACGAGATTGAGAGAATGACTGAGCACGGCACAAATCTCAAGGAGCTGGAAGTGGAGGAAAAGGTCGTGGCTAAGGAGCTTGCGGAGATTTCGGAGACGGAATTTTCCATTCCTGACTATAAGTTGAGGAAGTTTGCAATGGGAATGTATGGCGGAGTTGCCACCCAGATTCATCCAGGAAAATATGCGTCATATTTCACTCCTTCGGTCGGCTTTGACTGGGGCTTTGACATAGGTATCGGAAGGTCAGAGATCCAGTGGGACCTGCTGATGGGAGGCGGATCAAAACTGCTTCAAGACATCCCTGGAGATGACATCGGAACCTGGAAGGCAGGCAGCAGACTGTTCGGTGGAGAGATAACCCTGCTGTACGCATACAATGTCTATGACGGCGATGTGTTCAAGATCAGCCCGTTCGCAGGATTCGGAGTGGGTTTCATAGATTATAACAACCCGGATAGAAATGCTGAGATCCTCTCTGATGAGATTGCCGGTCCACGTTGGGTAGGCGGTCTCAGCGTAGAGTTCAAATACCTCCGATCGCTCTACCTGGTCGGAGATATGATGTGGTCGTCAATCTACGGAGGCTTGAACGAGCACAGTCTCCGCCTGAAGGTCTACCTGGCTCACACAACCTACTCAAACGGAATGAACCCATACTCCCTCAACATCTCCCTCTGCTGCAACATCCTCTCAAAATATATGAAACCATAACGCAATGCGTCGTTTTTTACTCATATTGTCAAGCCTTTTCTTGCATTGGACTGCCAGTGGACAGCACATCCTATGGTTCAAGACTGCAGACCAGATGGTTACGGTCTCCGGAGCCATATCGGATGAGGCTACGGGGGAGGTGCTGCCGGACGCATACATATATATAAAAGGCGATTGGGACAGTATGGTCAAGGCAGACTCCAGTGGTGCCTATGCCATAAAGGTTCCTGTTGCGGACATATCATTACAGGCAAGCAGTCATGCTCATATTACGAAAGAACTTGAGATATATCCCGTCAATGACACAACAATCAATATTGCGTTGAAAGAGTTTAAGGATGACGGTTATATATTCAAATGGCCTGCCCCCGACAGATTCGACTTTGACGGCCGTTTTTACAACACATTCGGTGTGAACAGTATATGTAAAGTGGCGCAGACTATATTCGGTCTTGAAGGAAGATATAACTTTATATACACACCTTATGATGTCGGACTGAACTTCTATTATTCTCTTCCGTTCACAATGGAACCTTATGAGGCTTACGAAGACACTCCTGTAGGAGAAGTGATGAGCTACGGCTATTGGACAGTACAGGCAGTCGCTGACTACAACTACAGAAGGTGGTTTAAGACTCATCCATTTGCAGGTGTAGGAGTCGGAGGTGGTAAAAGCATTACGCGCACATACACGGGAATGGACTATACGGAAGATCCGGAATATCCTGTACCTGTATATTCCCTAAAGCATACACCGATAGCCATCCTCTCACTGAGGTGCGGAATCGAATACGACGGTTTCTTGAGATTCTTCGTCGAATCTCACTTCAGTACAGATAGAAACAAGGGAATATATATAGGAATAACTTGGGTTATATAACAATTTAAAACACAGATATATGAGACGTTTATTCATTATTGTTGCCATTACGATGGCCACTGCGACTTCTGCTTTTGCGCAGATGAAGACTGAGCCTGCTGCTCAGGCAGCTGAAAACACAACGATCGAACTCGTGCCTGGAATGAAGTACAAAGTCCTTAAGAATATTTATGACTATAAGGATTATGAACCGTCAATTTATGACAGCCGCAGCCCCGGTGGAATGGGAGTGGCCTCGTTTTTCATCCCTGGTCTTGGTCAGATAATCTCCGGAGAGATCGGCAGAGGTCTTGCCTGGGTTGGAGGACATTTGGGAGCATACGTAGTTACGGGAATCGGCGCTTCATTGATGAATTCCGCTGAATATTATGATGCTGAGGATATGGAGAAAACAGGAACCATTGTCTTTTTGGCAGGATTTGCATCGATGCTTACAGTAGACATCTGTTCTATAGTCGACGCTGTCCGAGTGGCAAAAGTCAGGAATATGTATGAACGAGACCTGTACAAGAAGATGTACTCGTTAGACCTTCATCCTTCAGTCAACCACATCCTGACTCCGACCGGATCGCAGCCGACAGCAGGATTCACACTCGCACTGAACTTCTAAGATCATACGTCATTCCTGGCTCGACCGGGAATCTCGTTTATATAGCCACTTCGGCATATTATTTGAAAATACGGCACCGTCTATTTAATAAATTTCAAATGAAACGTATACTTTCTATTATCCTGGCGGCATTCGCCATCATTTCTTGTGACCCTGCAGGTAAAGACACCCTTTCATTCAACGAAGAGAACATTGAAAACACACGTTGGAAGGGAGTCTGGAAAAGAACAGAAGGGGCAATGGTAAAGGAACAGGCTGATGTCACTCTGAAGTTCATCGGATCGGGAACAGGTACCTTCTCTCAGAAAAGGTCATCTACAACATCAAAGCAGAATTATGATATGAAGTATGAAATATCAGGTAAAACCATTACCTTTGATTGTCCTGTGATTGACGGAACCTGGGAAGTCAGCGGCTACACTGAGAACACTATGACCCTGACCTTGCTTCCGGGCAAAAATGGACTGATGATACTTGTTAAAGAATAACCAATCCATTCGATATCTATGAGAACACTATCGCTGATGATCGCAGCTCTGGCCATATTGGCAGGCTGCCAGGCAAAGGAGGACAAAGTCATTGCCATCACTTTTGACGACGGCCCTAATGTGACCACAACAGTAAAGATGCTGGATATGCTTGAGAAGCACGGCGTCACAGCATCATTCTTCGTGAATGGAATGCATATCAACGAAGAAAGTGCAAAGGTGATGAAGCGCGCCTATGATATGGGTTGTGACATCGAGAATCATTCCTATTCACACCTGGCAATGAGCGGTCTGAGCGAAGAGGAACTCATCAAGGAGATCGAAAGCACCTCGGCTCTCATTGAGAAATATACAGGCGAAGCCCCGCAGTTCTTCCGCCCTCCATATATCGACTGCAACCAGAAGATGATGGAAACCATTCCTCTTACATTCATATGCGGCCACGGCTGCGAGGACTGGCTGCCTGAGGTCTCGGCTCAGGAGAGGGCGCGCAGGCAGATTGAGGCAGCGGTTGACGGAAGGATTATGCTTCTGCACGATATGCCGGGCAACGACAACACTGTTGAGGCACTGGACATCATTATTCCGGAACTGAAGAAGCAGGGTTATCGTTTTGTAACCATCTCGGAGCTGTTCAAACTCAAGAACGAACCTCTTACACCGCACAGCTGCATTATGTATTCGGTCGTTCCTGAGCAGCAGTAGACTAACGCGAGAAGAGAAGCTTCATGTCTGTGTCCATCGCCTCACTGGCGAGCTTTTCAGGAATGAAGGACCACTTGCCGATCACGGCAGGATCTCCGATGACAGTAGGATCGATGGAGCCGGTCTTCTTGAGATAATCATAAAGAATATCACGGATTTCAGGGTAGTATTCAACTACCCTTTCTTCTATTTTATCCGTATCTATTCCGGCGCCCTCGCGCATCAGGCCGCCTCCGCCGCTTGCGCGATAGGATGTCATTGCTACATTATAAGTAGCAGCCGTTTCAAAGGCTGAGCCGTCGGCAAGCGACTCTATGTTGACTCTGCTTCCATATGGCTTTGTAACATCCACAGTGTAGACGAGTCCTGCAGCAGAATCGAAATTATATGACCTGTTGACAAACGACCAGCGCTTAAGACCTGTACGTGGGTCGCCGTGGTTGACGATCTTCAGCAGACGGTCATCTGCAGAGTCGATGGTGTTGATCCACATATCATAGGAGTACTCCAGATAGTTCTTGATCTCCTCGCCGGACATCTTTACTACAAAGAGCTGATTTTCATATGGATATATTGTGAACAAATCGTTGTATACAAGCGTTCCGGCTTTTATAGATCCGTCGAATGTCAGAGGGGCAGCAAAAGAAATCTGGGCCGGAGTGCAGCCGATTGACAGGGTGTGCACAAGGTTGATGTAATCGGACATTCCTCTGTAGGCATCGCGTGTGTGCAGGTCAGCCTTCAGCGTTCCGACCTTCTGAAGCGTAAAGGCCTTGACTGCTTCATAGTCAGCCTGGAATTCGCGCTGCATCTGCACGTTCACATTCTTCTTGTCCATCTGAAGAAGCTCCGCATCCACACTCTTGGCGACCACTTTGCCGCCCTCGACAGTCAAAGTCACTGTTCCGTAACCGAGACTACGGCAATGGCTGCCGGCATTTATAAGGCATATGCTGTCATTCTTATGCACAACCGGCCTGTGGTCGTGTGCACATATTACGAAATCCACTCCCTCAAGACTCTGGAAGAGGTCCAGTCCCTGGCTCTCCAGGACAGCGCCGTCACCCCTGCCTGTTCCTGCGTGCACGGCCACGATCACTACATCTGACTTCTCCTTCGCCTTTATCCTGTCTACTGTTTCCTGAGCGTAGGGGAGAAGCGATTCAAACTCCATTCCGAACCACAGACCCGGTGACAGCCAGCCCTTTATGTTCGGATTGGTGAATCCGATTATCGTCACGTTCAGACCGTGGCGCTTCAAAGTGACATATTCTTGAAAATACGGCTTGCCGTTGTCGGTACGGATGGCGTTCGCCGCAAGGAAAGGCACCTTCATCGACTTCACCATTCGGTCATATACAGGATGACCGGTCTCGATGTCGTGGTTTCCGACCACAACTGCGTCGTAGCCGATATATTCAACCATACGTGCATAAACGTGTTTTGACAAGGTGTCGACATAGTTGTAGTAATATGCCGCATTGTCGCCCTGCAGACAGTCTCCGGCATCAAGGAGAATCACATTCTCGGCACCGTCGGCCACCCTGATGCTGTCAGCATACCAAGAGACATTCATCAGCGAATTGGCTGTTCCGTCAGAGACATAGAGCGAATCGAAATAATGCCCGTGAACATCGTTTGTGGTAAGGACTCGGAAGGTATATGTGCCATCTTCAGGACGGCTGCAAGACGCGGCAAGAACTGCAAGCGTCAAAAGGGAGATGATATATTTCTTCATAAAATCTATATATTGTCAAGATCAAAACAAACCGTTACCATCTGCTGGCAGCCGCTGTAGGTGAATGAGTTGAAGTGGAAGCGGGCTTCGATCCTGATGGAGAGGTTGCGGCCGGTGTATGGCTGGTAATATATATCGAAACGGTCGTATATCCCTGCACCTGTGCGGCCTTCGTCGAAGACGCGGTAGAACGGATCTCCCATATATAACCTTGTTCCGTATTTGTCGCCTGCGGCGTCTGTGCTGTTGTAGTACGGCATCATATCCGTTCCATAGAAGATCTTGTTGCGGATGCCGACGTTCCATTTGCTCATATCCAGATCAAGCTCGCCGCCGCAAGGGAAGACGTAGTGTCCTACGAAGACGCGGTCGTGCTGCATACCTTGGAGGTAGCCCAGGCGAAGGGTGAACCGGTCAAGAGAAAGGACGTCGCTCAGGTCGAGGCGGGCATATGGGTTCATCAATATATTATCAACCACTCCTCTTGCCTTCTTCGAACCGGCAAAATGGTACATATATGCGGCATAGCCGAGATGGAATGACTTTGTGACTGCCTTTTCTGCGGCCGAGAAGATCATAAACTTTTCCTTGCGGGCGATTCCCTGCTTGCCAAGCCAGTCGCAGCCTACTTCGAAATAGGATTTCGGACGGGTGACCTTGAAGAGGATTCCTTCGAGGTTGTTGTCGTAGAATCTGAGTGAATCCGAGAAGAAGGCTTCTGAATAGGCGCCTTCGGCTGCGCTGCGTGGGAAGATTCCGGCATAGAGACCGAGGGTGGTTTCCGCTGTGCGCTTTTCAAGCCTGTAGTACATTATGACTTCACGCAGAAGGTCAAGATTATGCTGCCTGGACAATGTCTCCGGGGAGTCGGTGCCTGCGAGCCCTTCTGAGACAGGAGATGCGCCGAAGTCCTTCATAATGTCTATTCCGACCATCATCCTGTGTGACATCCCATTGTCAGGCTGGCTGAGTTCTACTCCGACAGAAGGGGTCAGGCGTGCTCCGAAGATGGTCATAGAACGGGTGAAGGCACTTCTGAAGAATTCCCTGTTGTCAAATCTTGTCTCGTAGTCGAGGTTATATGTGAAATTGACCTTTGTGGTGTCTGAGGCATATGACGGGACCACCGATGATATGGCGGCGATGACGGCCAGAAGGGAATATAGTATTGCGGTGCGGATAGAGTTCATAGGTCGTTCGTATGGATATATGTCCGCCAAAGATAATTCTTTTAGGGGATTTTTGATAACTTTGCCCTTTAGAAATTCCAATAAGATTATGCTAAGACTTCAGACTCCCGTGACAGATGAAAGGTGCAAGGTGGGCATCTCCTACAGCGATAAGATAATGATGCTTGGAAGCTGCTTCAGCGAGAACATAGGTGTGCAGCTGAAGAATTTCGGCTTTGATGTCTGCATCAATCCGTTCGGAGTCCTGTATAATCCGGTGTCCGTTTTAAACAGTGTTGAGAGAATGCTTGACATCAGACAATTCAGTCTGGAAGACTGCATTCAGATCGGGGCAGGGGACACACGATTCTGCTCTTTCTCTCACCACACATCTTTTGCACGTGAGGAGGCTGAGACTTTCCTCTTGGATGCCAATATGGCTTTAGAAGAGGCTGCAGAGCATTTCCGCAGATGCAATAAGGTCATCATAACCCTCGGAACAAGCTGGTGCTTCAGACACTTGGAGCGCGACTTCATCGTCTCCAACTGCCTCAAGCGGCCGGCGGCGGAGTTCCGCCGCGAACGCTTGACGGTGCAGGAGACGGCTGCCGCGCTGCAGAGAATCATAGACCTCTGTGCTGAGCGCGCTGCAAAAGATCCAGGATTCGCACCCAAACAGTTTATCTTTACAGTCAGCCCAATCCGCCATTTCAAGGACGGGGCACACGGCAACCAGATCAGCAAGTCGACTCTCCTCCTTGGTATTGAGGAGGTGGTGTCTGGCCTTTCGGCTTTGTGTAACTGTCCAGAGGGCAAAGGTGTGACTGCTGACTACTTCCAGGCATATGAGATAGTTATGGACGAACTCCGCGACTACCGCTTCTATGCAGAAGATATGTGCCATCCATCATCCCAGACCGTCGACTACCTCCGCGAACGCTTCCTCGCCTGGGCCCTCCCTCCAGAAGAGCACCAGCTCCTGGAAGAAAACATCCGCCGCTTCAAACACTTCCACCACCGCCCCCACTAAAATATCACACCTACTCTCACAACGGTCCTCTTTGCTTACCGTTATGAGAGTCAGTCTGCCTCAGAAGACCCTGCGCGGCACACTTGCTCACACAACGGTAGGATCAAATTACCCCTGTGTGATTTTAGCAGCAGTTTTAGCAATCCAACTTATTTCCTGACAGGCTTTGCATTAGCTGATATTCCCTAATAGCAGCGACGCAAGCTTTTGGCCTGATTTCCTTGCGTCGCTGCAAGAAAACGAGTCCAATGCGGCAATATACTTCCACGACGCAAGCTTTTGGCCTGACTTCCTTGCGTCGCTGCAAGAAAACGAGTCCAATGCAGCTATATACCTACACGACGCAAGCTTTTTGCTTGATTTCCCTGCGTCGCTGCAA